>JBEEGB010000222.1:0-5073 GCA_041166585.1 Acidimicrobiaceae bacterium | reverse complement strand
CGCACCTCGATCGAGTCGCCAGGGCGCACGACCCCACCGAGCAGGACCACGCCCATCACCCCCGCCTTGTGAACGAGGCGACCATCAGCGGCGCGATCGACCACCGCACCGAGAAGCCCCTGCTGGAAGGCGTCGAGCTGCGTGCACGGGTTGCGAAGACCGGTGAGGGCGACGAGAGCACGGCCGCCGAAGCACAGGACGCTGCCGGTCGCGAGGCCCAGCAAGTCGACGTCACGGGTCGTGATGTTCTCGCCGATGTCACCGGGGCCTACGTCGAAGCCCGCGGCGACGAGCTCGTCATGGAGCTCGCCTTGGACCAGGTGCACTTGCCGGAGGTTGGGCTGTGCAGGGTCGACCGCCACCCTCGAACGATGTTGGACCGTCGCGCCGCAGTGGGCGTCACCCTCCACGCCGAGGCCGGCGACGAGCAGCACCTCGTCGACGGCCGACTTGGAGAAGTCGTGCGCGTCGCTTCGGTGCAGATGGGTGACGCGCCCGAGCATCCGCTCATGATGCCGGATCACCTTGGCGACGACACCGCCGAGAGGCGAGTGCGTGCCGCTCGTCAGGTGCGTTCCGTGGACTCGCAGCCGTGGTTCTCACGGCTGATCGTCCAAAGAACCCGCCGCCGTGTCCACAGTGGACGCTGAGCCGTGGCTGCGCACGGTTGAGAGTCCACAGTGGGCTTCGTGGCGCCCCCGGGGCGACTCGAACGCCCGCACACGGCTCCGGAGGCCGATGCTCTATCCACTGAGCTACGGGGGCAGCAGGGCCGGCGAGCCTACCGCGCCGGCAGCGGGCGCCCGTCAGGGGGACGAGCTGGAGGCCGAGGTGCTGATGCTGAAGCTGCCATCGTCCGCGGAGAAGTCGGTGACGGCGAAGCTGTTGTCGGCCTGGAACTTGACGAACAACGTGATCGTCCTCGAGGTGACACCGAGCGGCGAGAAGTCACCTTCTGCGGTGCATTGCACCTCCTCCCCCTTGGCGGCCTTGACGTTGCCAGGGCAGGTGACCTTCACGTTGCTGATGTTCACCTCCTTCTTGAACTGCTCGGCGATCTTGTCCTCGAGCTGACCGGTCTTGCTGCAGCCGCCCGCGACGAGCACGACGGCCATGGCCGCGAGCGGGATGGGCACGCGACGGCGCATGCTCTTCAACACGTCACGCCCACCGGTGCTTCGCCCGGCGTGATCCCCACCACGGTCGTGGTGGGACCGGCGCTGGTGGAGGGGGCCGGCTGCCCCGGGCCTGTCGGGGTGCTGGTGGACGTCGTCGGCGGGGCCGTCGTGGTGGTCGTGTCGGCCGGCCTCGGTGCCTGCATCACCGTCGTGAAGTCGCCGCCGACGATGAGCACGACCTGGTTGGGGCCGAGCGTCGGGTCAGGGGCCAGCACCGCTGGGCCGGTGAGGTGCCGGGCCACCAGATCGGCCGCGAACTCCGAACCCGGCCCGTAGCGGATGGTGGTGGTCGCGGTCGCAGGGGCGTTGCCGGTGTCACCCGTGGCGAAGCCGGCCGCGGCGAGGGCGTTCTTCACGTCCTTCGCGCGTCCGGCGAGGCCACTCGCGTTGCGCACCGCGACCGACACCTCGGCTTCGCTGACCGAACCCGGGTCGATCCCCCTGAACACGTTGAGGATGGGCTTGGCGGCACCTTCGTCGAGCTGCAGCACGGCGGCGCCGGCGCCGGTGGTGAAGTTCGTGACCGGCAGCGAGTAGGAGGTGATGTCCGCGGGCTTGAGGTCCTTGAACTGACGCACGAGGTTGAGCAGCTGTCCGCGGCCGAGGCTCTGATCGATCGTCACGCTGTCGACCGCGACGTCGAGCAGGTGGTTGAACGTCAGGAGGTCGGTCGGGTTCAACGAGAGGACCTTGGACAGCGCCTTGCGCACGAAGATCTGCTGACGGGTGATGCGGCCGAGGTCGGCCGTCGGATCGGTGACCCACCGTCCCTTGCTGTCCTTGAACTCGAGGTGACGGGAACGCGCGAAGGCCAACGCTTGATCGCCGTCGAGCGACACACATCCCGCCTGCTCGATGTCGAGACCGGTGTTGGCATCGCGCATGGGTGTGTCGAAGTACATCGGCACCCCGCCGATCGCGCCCACGAGACCTTTGAAGCCGCGGAAGTCGACCTCGATGTAGTTGTTCACCGCGATGCCGAAGTCCTGGCGGATGGTGTCGACGAGCACCGCTCGGCCGCGGCCGTACGCGCTGTTGATGCGGTCGCGCCCGCTCTCCCCCGCGATCGGCACGAACAGGTCGCGAGGGAACGAGAGCATCTGCGCGGTGAGCGTCTTCGGGTCGATCCGCACGAGCAGGATGGTGTCCGAGCGCTTGCCGCTCGGCTCGCCGGTGCCCAGGAACGCGCCGGCGTTGGGGTCGTTCGGGTCGACGTTGTCCCTGCTGTCCGAGCCGATGATGAGGTAGTTGATCGGCTGGCCTTCCGCGACCTGGTCCAACGGGACGTCGGTCCTCAGGAACCGTCCCGTCTTCCAGTACACGTAGCCGACTGCGGATGCTGCAAGCAGGCAGAAGGCCGTGAGCGAGGCTCCTGCGGCGATGGCGAGCCGCTGAGGCCAGCTGCGGCCAAGGCGCGGCGCGCTGTGTCGCGGGGCACTTGGCATGTCCGGGGGAACGTAGCGCGCCGACCCTGGGCGCTTGTAGTCAACCCCCCGATGACCAGCCTCTCAGCTCGGTCACAGCGATGACGATCGCCGGTCCCGCTGGCGGCTGCGCGCCGTACTGCTCGTACTTCGCCACCAATGCCGCGAGCACGGCTTCGGGTGGCCGATCGAGCACCACCGCGTCGCCTCGCGCCCGCACCCACCAGAGCTTCGACCAGTCCTCCTCGTAGTGGTCGGCGAGGACGGTCACCGACGGGTTGGCGCGGATGTTTGCCAGCCGGCGGAGCTGGCGCGTGCGCTTCGGCTTGTGATCGACAGCCGACACGATCGTCCGATCGTCGAGCACCGCGAACGTGAACGGCACGAGGTCGATCGCGCCGTTCGGGTTGTGCGTCGCCAGCCGGGCCACCCGCGCGTCGGCCAGGCGGCGCCAGCTCTCAGGGCTTGGGCTCTTTGGGGAGTCCAAGGACCCGCTCACCGACGATGTTGCGCTGGATCTCCGCGGTGCCGCCCCAGATCGTCTCGGACCGGGAGAAGAAGAACGACGACTGGAGCACCGAGGCCGGGTACCGGGCAACGCCCCGGCGCCGTCCGTAGCCGGGCACCATCTCCTCTTCGTCCGATGCGTTGCCGGAGAGGACCTGCGCGTCGGCACCGAGGATGTCCATCGCCAGGTTCATCGTGTCGCGGTGGGCCTCGGACCAGAACATCTTGTTCGTCGCGCCGAGCGCAGCCACGCCCGGATCCTTCGCGCCGGTGAGCGTCGCCGAGAGCGTGCGCAGTCCGTTGACGCGCATGATCTGGATCTTCGACCACTGCCGCATGAGGCGCTGCCGGATCACGGGATCGTTCAAGGCGCCGTTCTCGCGCGCCAGGTCGACGATGTGCTCGAGCTCCTTCTCGAAGCGCCGGTGGCTGGTGGTGGCCGACGACCCGCGCTCGAACCCGAGCGTGGTCATCGCGACCTTCCAGCCGTTGTTCAGCCCGCCGACGACGTTCTCCTTCGGGCACCGCGCGTTCTCGAGGAAGACCTCGTTGAACTCAGACGAGCCGTCGGGTTGGGTGATCGGTCGCACCTCGACGCCCTCTTGCTTCATCGGCACGAGCAGGTAGGAGATGCCGGCGTGCTTCGGGGCCGCGGGGTCGGTGCGGGCGAGGAGGAAGATGTAGTCCGCGTGCTTGGCCTGGGTGGTCCAGATCTTCTGGCCGTTGATCACCCACTCGTCACCGTCGAGCTCGGCTCGCGTCTTCAGGCCGGCGAGGTCCGATCCCGCATCGGGCTCGGAGAAGCCCTGGCACCACGAGACCTGACCCGAGAGGATCTTGGGCAGGTAGTCCTTCTTCTGCTCCTCGGTGCCCCACTGCAGGATCGTCGGGCCCACGAGCGTGTCGCCGAAGAAGTCGGCGCGCAGCGGCGCACCCGAGCGCGCGAATTCCTCGTTGAGCACGACGTTCTGGATGATGGAAAGGCCCTTGCCGCCGTACTCCTTCGGCCACGACGCGCAGATCCAGCCGCCCTCGAAGAGCTTCTGGGTCCAGCCCTCGTGGAACTTGGTGCGCTCCTCCGGGGTCATGGAGAAGCCCTCGTCGAACCAGCCCTCCGGGAGGTTCTGCTCGAGCCAAGCCCTGATCTCGACGCGGAACTCCTCGGCTTCGGGCGGATAGGTCAGGTCCATCCCGTCATCGTGACCCAGCGGCAACGACCCCGCCAGCGCGAGCTACCGTCCGCGGGTGACCGAGACGGATGACGTCCTGGCGATCACCGCGCTGGTGCACCGCTACGCCGAGCTGCTCGACGAGGGCGACCTGGACGCGATGGCCGCGCTGTTCGAGCGCTCGACGTGGGGCTCGGGCACGCGCCGTTCGAGGCTGCAGGGCACCGAGCAGGTGCGCCACGCCTACGACGGCGTGATCCTCTACGAGGACGGCACGCCGCGGACCAAGCACGTGATCTCCAACCTGGTGATCGAGGTCGCACCGGATCGCGCCACGGCAGCCGGCCGCTCCTACTTCACGGTGCTGCAGGCCACCGAAGGTCTCCCCCTGCAACCGATCATCGCCGGGCGTTACCACGACGCCTTCCTCCGCGACGCGGGCACCTGGTGGTTCTCCGAGCGGATCATCCACCCCGACCTGCAGGGCGACCTCTCGCGCCACATGCTCGGCCCGACCCGATAGCGCGCCACGCCGCCTACGATCCGAGCCATGGCGATCACCGAGGACGCACCGCCCGCTGCGAAGAAGGAGCGGTGGACGGCGCAGTGGAAGGAGCTGTACGAGGAGGTCATCGACACCGGCCTCTGCACCGGCTGCGCCGGCTGCGTGATCGTCTGCCCGCACGACGTGATCGGCTACGACCACGAGACCGGCAAGTACAAGCCGTACCACCTCGAGGACGAGCTCGGCCCTGGCGACTGCACCCACGGCCAGAAGGGCTGCACGTCCTGCAC
>JBEEGB010000221.1:0-9067 GCA_041166585.1 Acidimicrobiaceae bacterium | reverse complement strand
GCGCTGGGCACGAAGCAGGAGAGCTTCCGCCAGTTCGTCGAGGAGGAGATCCCCAAGGGCCTCACCGCCGCCCTGCAACACCGCGACGAACCCTTCGGCGACTACCGCACCACCCCCCCCCACCCCGGAACCCCCCGGCCGCATGGTGGATGCGAGACGGTGGGGTCACACCGTCTCGCGCCGAAGTTCGGTGTCAGAGGGTGCTGAGGAGGTCGGCGTAGACCTCGTCGGGGTCGACGGTCATGCCGTGACGGTTGAACCAGCCGCACACGTTGAGGACGTCGCGGTGGAGGAACTCGAAGCCGTGCGGGTTCTGCACGATGTCAACGGCTTGGGGCAGGTCGATCACCCACAGGCGGCCCTCCCACCAGAGCAGGTTGTACGGCGAGAGGTCGGCGTGCACCCACCCCGCCTCGGTGAACAGGCGGAGGTTGGTGACCACCTGCTCCCACGCGGCGGCGACCTCCTTCGGTGACAGCCGGGCCTGAGCCAGTCGCGGCGCGGCCTGCACCTCGTCGCCGATGAACTCGAGGAGCATCCCGCCGTCGTCGGTGAACGACACCGGGTAGGGCACGTCGGCGCCGGCCTCCCACAGCAGTCGCATCACCTCGAACTCGTGGCCGAGCCACTTCTGCTTCACCAGCTCCTTGCCGTACGCGGTCATGGTCTCGACCGCGCGCTTGTCGCGCGAGCGCTTGCCGTAGTTGCGGCCGTCTCGGTACACGAGGTCGTTGCGGAACGTCGGAGCACGCTCGAAGCCGAGCTCCTGGAGCTCGCCCTTGTGCGTGATCTTGCGGGGCCGGTACCGCTTGCGGGCGAGCAGGTGGGAGCGCGCACCGTCGATGGTGGTGCGCTCGACGAGACCGATCTCGGCCTCCTTGCCGGTCTTCAGGACGCCGAGATCGGCGTCGACGAAGTCTTCGTTGATGACCCAGAGGGGCACGGGGCGCGCCAAGGTGGGCTCCTTCGCGTTGCGTCGGACGGGGCGGGACCCGCCGGCCGTTCGCTCAGGTGCGCGGGAGCCGGCGGGAGGTCGAAGCAGCGACAGTCATGACTTCAACCCTCCTTCGCTCGGCGCGGATTGCTCCCCATAGACTCCCGGGGCCGGACGGCCGGCACAAGCGATTTACCTCCGGGGGGATACGTGCCGCTTGATCCGAACCTGAAGACGATGCTCGACAGCCTCGCTGACGTGGGCGGCCCGGCGATGACCGAGGTCTCCGCCGACGAAGCCCGCGCCATGTACAAGCTGATGAGCCCGATCGCAGGCGAACCCGAGGACGTCGACGCCGTCGAGTCCCGCTCGGTGCCGGGCCCGGCCGGCGACATCCCGGTGCGCGTGTACCGGCCGGCCGCCGCGCCGCTCGGCGATCCGCGACCGATCCTCGTCTGGTACCACGGTGGCGGCTGGGTCATCGGCGACCTCGACACAGCGGACGTGACCTGCCGGAGCCTCGCCAACGCCACCGGCGCCATCGTCGTTTCCGTCGACTACCGCCTCGCGCCCGAGCATCGGTTCCCCGCGGCGGTGGACGACTGCGTCGCCGCGCTCGAGTGGGTCATCGCGCACGGCGACGAGCTCGGCGGCGACCCGTCGCGCATCGCCGTCGGAGGAGACAGCGCCGGCGGCAACCTCGCCGCCGTCGTCAGCCTCGACGCGCGGGACAAGGGCATCGCCCTACGGCACCAGCTGCTCGTGTACCCCGTCACCGACGCCACGTTGTCGCAGCCGTCGATGGAGGAGAACGCCGAGGGCTACCTCCTCACGAAGGAGTCGATGGTCTGGTTCGTCGACCACTACCTCGGAGCCCAAGGCGATCCCAAGGATCCCCGGCTCTCCCCGCTGCACGCCGACGAGCTCGCCGGCGTCGCGCCAGCCACCGTCTTCACGGCAGAGTTCGACCCGCTGCGGGACGAGGGTGAGGCATACGCCGAGCGGCTGCGTGAGGCAGACGTGCCGGTCGAGCTGACGCGCTTCGACGGGATGGTCCACTCCTTCTTCGCGCTGGGCGTGGTGACGCCGGTCGCGGGCGAGGCGATGGCGCTGGCCGCGCAGCGCCTCCGCGCCGACCTGGCTTGAGCTGGGCCGAGCGCAACCGCGACGCGCTCGGCGCCGACCTCGAACCAGGCGAGCGGCTCCTCGCCGCGCACAGGGTGGTGATCACCTCGGCCACCAACGTGGCGAACCTCTTGGCCCCTGGCCGCGAGCCCGACCAGGGGTTCGGTCGCGGCGGGCGCGGCGAGCGGTTGCGACGCAGGGCGGCACAGGGCAGGGGAAGCATGCAGATGCGACTCACGGTCGCCCGCGACCTGGGTCTGCCAGTGCCAGGCGGGATCTTCGTCCTCGGCCTGAGCGATCAGCGCCTGCTGTTCTGGAAGGCGTCGGTGTGGCTCGCTCGGCCCGGTCCGCTCGAGGGTGCGTTGCCGATCGATGACGTCGCGGAGGTGACGGTGGTCCGCCGCCTGGGGAAGCTCCGCGCCGCCGTCGTGCTGGGGTCCGGTCCGCTGCTCATCGTGCAACCATTGTGGGAGCGCGGCCTGGACGATCTCGAGACCGCGTACCGATCGGTCAGGGGCTCGTAGTGGAGATGACCGCACGCAAACGACTGGTCGTGCGCGCCGGCATCGTGCTGTTGCCGGTCGCGCTGTTCGCGCTGCTCCGCCCAGGCCCGTTCCTGGTGACGATCCGCTCGCCGCAGGCCTTGGTGCGGATCGCCGCCATCGTGGCCGGGCTGATGCTCCTCTCGTGGCTGCTGCGCCGCTTCCTCGCTACCCCGTGGCTGCGTCGGGTGCTCGTGGCCGTGCCCGCAACCGCGCTGCTCTGGTTGACGGTGCTCCCCTACTTCTACGGCGACAAGACCGCGCACCGGACGCTCGCCGACGCCGCGGCGGAGCACGCGCCCGCAGCACCCACGTCCGCCCCGGCATCAGCGCCAGCCTCGACGCCCTCGGCCGCGGTGGCGCCCGTGCTCCTGCGGACGGGATCGTTCCACGGCATCGGACACCGAGCGTCGGGTCGCGTGTCCCTCTACCGCCTCGCCGACAGCACCGTCGTCATCCAGCTCGACGAGATCGACATCCAGAGCGGACCCGACTACGACCTCTACGTCGTGCCCGGCTCCGATCGGGAGGATCGCGACGGCGGCGTGCGCCTCGGCGATCTCCGCGCCAACAAGGGCAGCGACAACTACGTGTTCCCCGACGGCAGCGTCGCCTTGGACCAGGAGCTCACGGTGCTCGTGTGGTGCCAGACCTTCTCCGTGCCCGTTGCGGGCGCGACGCAGCTCGCCGCGTAGCAGGGGAACACGGGGCGCAGGTTGGGGGTTGATCGCGCCATGATCCCGGTGCGTCGACTGAACCACGCCGTCCTGTACGTGCGCGACGCTGAGCGCGCCGCCGTCTTCTACCAGGAGGCATTCGGCTTCGAGGTGGTCGGCCAGTTCCCGGGCGCCGTGTTCCTCAGGGCCGCCGGCACCGACAACCACCACGACCTCGGCCTGTTCAGCATCGGTCCCAACGCACCGCTCCCCGAGCAAGGACGGGTCGGCCTCTACCACCTCGCTTGGGAGGTCGACTCGATCGCCGACCTCGCCGCCGGCGCGGAGACGCTCCGCCGCCTCGGCGCACTCGTGGGCGCGTCGGACCACGGCGTGTCCAAGTCGTTGTACGGCAAGGACCCGGACGGCAACGAGTTCGAGGTGCTCTGGACGGTCCCCCGTGAGTCGTGGGGCGACCTCGAGCACCAGGCCGTCGTCCGCCCCCTCGACCTCGAGGCCGAGCTCGCCACCTGGGGCTAGCCCACCGCCAAACGCTCGACCACCGACCGCCAACCGCCCCGAACTTCGGAGCGAACGTTGCGCTTTTCGCACCGTTCGCATCCAACATTCGCAGGAGGGGTGGGGGTCAGAAGTCGGGTTCGGTCCACCAGGGGTAGAAGTCGGGCATGTCCTGGCTGGGGCGCATGGTGAACTGCGGGGGGCGCTTCTCGAGGAACGAGGCCACGCCTTCGCGCACGTCGGCGCTGGCGCCCATGAAGTTGATCCCGCGTGAGTCGACGCGGTGCGCGGCCATCGGGTGGGACTCCCCCAGCATCCGCCACAGCATCTGGCGGGTCAGCGCCACCGACACGGCCGACGTGTTGTCGGCGATCTCCCGAGCCAGCGCGTAGGCGGCCGGGAGCAGCTCGTCGTCGGGGTGCACCGAACGCACGAGTCCGGCCTCCAGCGCTTCGGCTGCCGGGAACACACGCCCGGTGTAGGTCCACTCGGCGGCCTTGCTGATGCCGACGACCCGAGGCAGGAACCACGACGATGCGGCCTCGGGGACGAGCCCGCGACGGGGGAACACGAAGCCGAACCGGGCGCTCTCCGACGCGAGGCGGATGTCCATCGGCAACGTCATCGTGACGCCGACACCCACAGCCGGACCGTTCACCGCCGCGATCACCGGCTTGGTGCAGCGGAAGATCCGCAACGTCACGAGCCCACCCTCGTCCCGATGGACGCCCGACGACCCCACCGCGCCTGCGTTGTCGAACGTGTCGCCACCCGTCCCGAGGTCCGCGCCGGCGCAGAAGCCACGGCCCCGGCCGGTCACGACCACGACCCGCACGTCGTCGTCGGCGTCGGCGCGGTCGAAGGCGTCGATGAGCTCCTCGTGCATCCGATACGTGAACGCGTTGAGCCGGTCGGCCCGGTCGAGGGTGATCGTCATCACCCGGTCGGCCACCTCGCAGGTGATCTGTTCGTGCTCCACGACTACACGTCGAGGAACCGGGTGGCCGCGAACGCCGACCCGGCCACGCCGACCAGCGCACCGGCGACCAGGAGCACGATGGCGGTGCCGGTGACGTCACCGCTGGTCAGGCGGAAGTCGGTGAACAGACCACCGGAGTCGGTGAAGATCGGCAGCAACCAACCCTTGAGCCCGGACACGATGCCGATGCCCACGACGCTGCCCACGATGCCCTGCACGAAGCCCTCGGCCATGAACGGCACGCGGATGAACCAGTTGGTCGCGCCGACGAGCTTCATCACCTCGATCTCGCGCCGCCTCGCGAACATCGCGATGCGGATCGAGTTGACGATGAGCACCATCGACGCGATGCCGATGACGCCGGAGCCGACGAGGAGCGCGACGCGGATCTTGCTGAAGCCCTCCTCGTTCTTCTTGATGCGCTCGGCCGCGGCGACGACCTCCTTCACGCCAGGCGCCTTGCGGAACTCCTCCGTGAGAGAGAGCACCGCGGTCGAGCTGCCGTCCTTGAGGAAGACCTTGTACGACGTGGGCAGGTCGGCGGGCGTGATGTTCTCGACCAGCGTCGGGTCGTTGGCGAACAGCACCTTGAACTCTTCGTAGGCCTGCTCGTGGTTCAGGTACGTGTTCGACTTGATCTGCGGGTTCGCGCTGAGCTGGCGACCGACAGCATCGATCTGGGGCTGTGCCGCGGCCGGGTCCATGAACACGATGAACTGCACGTTGCCCTTGAACTGGACGTTCGAGCGGTTCACGCCCTGGTTGATCAAGAGCACGGCGCCGACGAACGCGAGCGTCAGCGCGATGGTGACCATGGTGGCGAACGTCAACGTCAGGTTGCGCCTGAGGTTGGTCGCCATCTCCTTGACGACGTAGTCGACTCTGAGGGCCATCGTCCGTTCCTACTCGTAGACGCCGCGGGCTTGGTCGCGCACGATCAGCCCGCGGTCGAGCTCGATGACACGCCGGCGCATGGTGTCGACGATGCTCCGGTCGTGCGTGGCCATCACCACGGTGGTCCCGGTGCGGTTGATGCGGTCGAGCAGGCGCATGATGCCCACCGACGTCGCGGGGTCGAGGTTGCCGGTGGGTTCGTCGGCCAGCAGGATCAGCGGCCGGTTCACGAACGCCCTGGCGATCGACACGCGTTGCTGCTCACCACCGGAGAGCTCGTGCGGGTAGTTGCCGACCTTCTTGGCCAGCCCGACCAGCTCGAGGATGGCGGGCACCTGGCTCTTGATCACGTGCTTCGGCCGGCCGATCACCTCCAGGGCGAACGCCACGTTCTCGGCGACGGTCTTGTTGGTGAGCAGCTTGAAGTCCTGGAACACACAGCCGATGTTGCGGCGGAGGTAGGGGACCTTCCAGGTGCTCAGCTCGCCGATGTCCTTGCCGGCGACGAAGATGCGGCCCTCTTCGGGCGACTCCTCCTTGTTGAGCAGCCGCAGCATCGTCGACTTCCCCGAGCCCGATGGGCCCACGAGGAACACGAACTCGCCCTTCTGGATGTCGGCGCTCGCGTCGCGGAGGGCGACGACGTCGCCTTTGTAGGCCTTTGTGACGTTCTCGAGCTTGATCATGGGAGGGTCATGGGGGTCAGAGCGGTATCGCTCGCAACGCGAAAACTAGGCGGCGCGCAGGGGCGCGAAGGGGGACGCTTCGCATCCGCACGCTTCGGGGCCCGAGGTTACCAGCGAGCACCTCGCTGACTAAATCACCCCCGGGTTGCTCTCGGGGGCCTCAGGCGGGTGGTTCGACCACTTCCGACCGGATGGTGACCTCGTCCTCGAGCCGGGCGAACGACTGCCGCTCGACCTCGCGCTCGCGCAGCCACCGGCCCACCTGGGCACCGGTGCCGGGGCGGCGGAGGAAGAAGCCCTGACCGAGGTCGCAGCCCGCCTCGGCGAGGAGCTGCCATGCCCGCTCGTCCTCGATGCCCTCCGCAGTCACCTGCAGGCCGAGGCTGTGACCGAGGTCGATGGTGGACCGCACGATCACCGCGTCACCCTCGTCGCGCAGCATGTTGAGCACGAACGACTTGTCGATCTTGATCTCGTCGACGGGGAGCCGGTGCAGGTACGAGAGCGACGAGTAGCCGGTGCCGTAGTCGTCGATCGACAGGGACACGCCGAGGCCGGTGAGCCGGTTCAGCGTCGCGATCGTCCGGGGCGGGTCGGCGATGATGCTGCTCTCGGTGAGCTCGAGCGTGAGCGCCGACGGCGGCAGGCCGTGGGCCGCCAGGCCGGTCGTCACCATCGTCGGCAAGCTGTCGTCGAGGAGGTTGCGCACGGACACGTTCACCGCGACGGTGAGGGGGAAGCCCTCCGCGCGCCACTGCGCCACCTGTCCGAGTGCGAGGTTCAGCACCCGCTCCGTGAGCGCCCCGATGGATCCGCTGCGCTCCGCGATCTCGATGAACTGGTCGGGCGGGATGAACCCGAGCTTCGGGTGGTGCCACCGGGCCAGCGCCTCGACACCGACCACCGCGCCGGTGCTCATCGAGACCTTGGGCTGGTACTCGACGAGCAGCTCGTTCGCCTCGATGGCGCGCCGCAGCTCGGCCGCGAGTGCGAGCCGGCTGGGGCTGTAGTTGTCGTCCTCGGCGCAGTACACCGACACGTCGCGCCCGGCGCGCTTCGCGGTGTACATCGCGACGTCAGCCCGCTGGAGAAGGATCGGACCCTCCTCACCGTGGTACGGCGCCACCGCGATCCCGATGCTGGCGCCCACCTCGAACACGAGCCCGCCCGACTGGAACGGCTCGATGAGCCGGGCACCGATGCGCTCCGCCACCGCGATGACGGCCGCCTCGTCGAGCGCACCGCTGAGCGTGATGGCGAACTCGTCGCCGCCGAGCCTGGCCACGTCCGCATCGGGACCGGCGGCCTTCTGGATCCTGGTGGCGACATGGCGCAGCAGCTCGTCGCCGTAGTGGTGACCGAGGGTGTCGTTCACGTCCTTGAAGCGGTCGAGGTCCACGAGCAGCACGGCGACGATCTCGTTCGCCTGCCTGCTGGCCAGCGCCTGGCGCAGACCGATCTCGAGCTGCGTCCGGTTGGGGAGGCCCGTGAGCGCGTCGTGCAGGGCCTCCCGCTTGCGCTCGGCTGCCTCGCGCTGGAGCTGCTGGACCAGACCCTGGTTGCGCAGCGCGAGCGTGGCGTGGTTGGCCAGCGTCTCGAACAGCCGGCGGTCTTCGTCGTCGAAGGCGTCGACCTCACCGAGCCGGCCCGCGACCGACAGCGAACCGGCGGGCGCATCCGCGCTGCCGAGGAGGGCCACAAGCGCGCTTCGACGGGCGGATGCCGGCGCCTGCCCGACCGGATCGTCGATGCCGGCCTCGACGAGCACCGAGGCCTCGCCATGGAGCGCCTCGAGGCGAGCGGCGAGCGTCGACGCCGCGACCTCACCCGTCACCACCGTCACCTCGCCCTCGTCGAGGCGGATGACGCGCCCGGCGGCGCCGTCGTCAGCGACGAGGACGAGCTCGGCTCGGCCGGCGCGGAGCAGCGCGCACGTCTGCTCGAGGATCGTCGTCGGCACAGCACCCTCGGACAGCGAAGACGTGACCGCCCGGCTGAACCCGTACACCTCACCCAGGCGCTCGTTGCTCGACCGGAGACGGGCGTGGGCGCGGTAGGCGCCGAACAGCGCGATGCCCCCGACCGTGAGGAGCCAGCCGGCGGCTGATCTCCCGGCGAGCGCGGCCACTGCGATGAGCCCGAGGTCGGTGCTGACGAGGGTGGTGACGCCACCGATGCCGGCGACGGCGCTGAACGGGCGGCGGACCATGCGGCCTTCGGCGGCGGCGATGACGAGCGACACCACGACGGAGCCGAGCAGGAGCGAGCTGGTGGTCGCGACCGTCGCGGCCAACCACCACCACGGGCCCGAGGCGGACTGGTGACCGAGGATCACCCGCGTGATCACGATCGCCACGCCCACGTCCAGCGTGAAGTAGGCCAGGTTGAACGCGATCTTCAGGGGCGGCTGGCGACGGACCGCGGCGAGGGCGACGAACGAGCCCACCACCCGACCGATGAGGAGGCCACCCGGCGTGGCGAACGCGAGGCCGAGCACGAGGGGGATCTCGCTGAGCGAGAACGTGTGGGCCTGACGGTCGACGTGTACGTGGACGACGCAGCTCTCGGCGATGGCGAAGAGCACGGCCAGCGCCCACCAGGTGACGACGGCGTCTCGGGAGCCGACCTCCCAGTCCCATACCACGACGCCGATCGCGACCGAAGCCGCCGCGAGCGCGGCGATGAGGAGGTGGACGCCGTACCGGCGGAAGAAGCCGAGCGTCGGCGGTGCT
>JBEEGB010000220.1:0-11340 GCA_041166585.1 Acidimicrobiaceae bacterium | reverse complement strand
GTGCGCCCTTCGATCGTCCTCGGCCTCGCCAGCGAAGACTTCACCGGCTCCCCCACCCGCTGGACCTTCTGACCCCGAGCGTTCTGGCGTGCGTTCGGGGCAACTATCCCCCCCAACGCACGCCAGTTGGAGACGGGGGTGGGTCAGATCCGCGTGCTCACTAGGCCAGGTGGTCGACGAAGCCCTCGAGCTGGCGCAGGTTGCGGCACTCGAACACACCGTCGCAGTGGTTGCCGTACTCCCCCACGATCGAGTCGCCCGTATCCCAGTAGGAGCGGGGCTCCGGGTTGAGCCAGTAGACGTGCCGGGCGCGGTGACGCATCTCCTTCACCACCCACGACTGCGACGCGTGGTAGTTGTTCCGCGCGTCGCCCAGGATCAGCACCGTCGTCTTGGGTCCGATCTCCTTGCCCCACTTCGACCAGAACACCTCGAGCGCGTGGCCGTAGTCGGAGTGCCCGTCGACCCACACCACGTCGGCCTCGGTGTTCACCTTGTGCACCGCGTCCGCGATGTCCTCGACGCCGTCGAAGAAGCGGGTGACCTCGTCGATGCCGTCGATGAACACGAACGAGCGGACCTTCGAGAACTGCGCACCGATCGCGTACACGAGGTGCAGCGTGAAGCGGGCGAACGCGGCCACCGAGCCTGAGATGTCGGCCACGACGAAGATCTCGGGCTTCGACGGCCGCGGGTACTTGAACTTGGGCTCCGCGGGGACGCCGCCGTAGCTGAGCGAGTGGCGCACCGTGTTGCGGAAGTCGAGCGGGCCCTTGCGTCCGTGGCGCCGCTTGCGGGCCAGGCGGACGGCGAGCTTGCGGGTGAGCGGGTAGATCGCCCGCCGCAGGAGCGCCATCTCCTCGCGGCTGGCGTGCATGAAGTCGATGTCCTCGGGCAGCGGCTTGCGCAGCGTCTTGGCCATCGCCTCGACCCCGCGGTCTGCCACGAGACGGCGGCGGATCTCGGCCTCGATCTCCTTGCGCAGCTGATCGATGCGGATCTGGAACTCGTCCTTCTCGAGGCGCTCCTCGAGCTGGGTCATGTCGCCCGAGTCCTCACGGCTCTGCTGCATGAGCCGTTCGAGCACGCCGTCGAGGTCGAGGTTCCGGAGCGTGCGGTACAGGTAGTAGGTGCCGCCGACCGGCCGGCCGGGCTCCATGCCCGCGTAGCGGCGCACGCTCTGCCGGGCGACTGCTCGCATGAGCGCGTCGTTGCCTTCGAGGAGCGCCCGGTACAGCAGCTCGGCCAGCTCCTCGGGCGACATGCTGTCGCCCCCGCCGCCCTGCATGCCCTGGCCCTCTTGGCGCATGCGCTCGAGCTCGTCCTCGATGTCGCCGAGATCGAGCTCGTCGGCGTCCTCGCCGATCGCGTACTGGCGGCCCCGCAGCGAGAAGTACACCTCGAACACGGTCTCGAAGGCGCGCCAGTGCGTGTTGTTCTTCACCAACGTGGCGGCCAGCGCGTACTTGAACGCCTCGCGGTCCTCGAGCGGGATGTGACGCACCGCCGACATCGCGTCCAGGTTCTCGGTGAGGCTCACGGGCAGGCCCGCCTCGCGCAGATCCTGGATGAACCCCGCGAGCAGCTGGACGATCGGGTCACCCGTCGCGACGTCGACAGGCGCGCCAGGGTCGTCCGTGATGCTCATTGGTGCGTCTTGGAGCCGAGACGCGCCCCAGGGGCACCAATGAGCTTCTCGGCCCTCCGGGCCGAGACTGCATGACAATGGTTCACTCGCACTTCGTGCTCGCTCACGTCTTCGCCGCCCAAGGCTTCTCCGCGCCGGGGCCGTTGCTGCTGAACTCTTTGACCGCCTTGGCGATGTCGCTCTGGTACTTCAGCAGGATGTTGACGGTGCTCTGCGCGGTCTCCGCGTCCACGTGCTCGATGCCGAGGAGCATGAGGGTGCGAGCCCAGTCGAGGGTCTCGGACACCGACGGTGCCTTCTTGAGCTCGAGCTGGCGGATCGAGCGCACGATGCGCGCCACCTGATCGGCGAGGTTGGCGGTGATGTCGGGCACCTTCGTGAGCACGATCTGCTTCTCGCGCTCGAGGTCCGGGTAGTCGACGTGCAGGTAGAGGCAGCGACGCTTCAGCGCCTCGGAGAGCTCACGGGTGTTGTTCGACGTGAGGAAGACGAGCGGGATCTGCTTCGCGGTCACCGTGCCCAGCTCAGGGATGGACACCTGGTAGTCGGAGAGGATCTCGAGCAGGAGCGCCTCGGTCTCCACCTCCACGCGATCGACCTCGTCGATCAGCAGCACGACGGGGTCCTCGGAGCGGATGGCTTCGAGCAGCGGTCGGGTGAGGAGGAAGTCCTCGCCGAAGATGTCCTCTTCGACGTCCTTCCAGGTGCCGTCGGCCTCGGCCACGCGCTGAGCCTGGATGCGAAGCAGCTGCTTCTTGTAGTTCCACTCGTAGAGCGCCTTGGACTCGTCCAAGCCCTCGTAGCACTGGAGGCGGATGAGACGGGCACCCGACATCTCGGCCACCGACTTCGCCAGCTGCGTCTTGCCTGTGCCGGCTGGACCCTCGACGAGCACCGGCTTGCCGAGTCGGTCGGCGAGGTACACGACGCCCGCGATCCCCTCGTCGGCCAGGTAGTCGACCTTCGCCAGGGACTCCCGCACGGCGGGTACGGACTCGAATCGGTAGGCCATCAAGGCAGCGTACTTGGGCACTTGACCGCCCGGTCAACTGCGTTCCGCCAGATCAGCTGGGGTGGCCGAACGCGCCGCATCTAGCCTGCCGCCATGTCGCTGCCGGACCATGGACGCCCCGTCGAAGAGGTGCTCGCCGACCTCGAGGCGTTGGCCGTCGACGACAAGGACTTCCGCGCCGGGCGCACGTTCGGCCTCGTCTTCCACGTCGACGAGGACCTCGAGCGCGCCATCCACGCCGCACACGACCGCTTCCTCTGGCACAACGCGCTGAGCGTCGATGCCTTCCCTTCACTCCGGCGCATGCAAGCCGACGTCGTCGACATCGCAGCCGGCCTGCTCGGAGGCGACGCTGTCCGCGCCGAGGGCGGCGAGGCAGCAGGGTTCATGACCTCCGGCGGTACCGAGTCGATCCTGCTCGCGGTGAAGGCCGCCAAGGTGCGAGGTCTGCGCGAGCGCGGCATCGAGAGGCCGAACGTGGTGCTCCCGATGTCGGCCCATGCCGCGTTCGACAAGGGCTGCAGCTACTTCGGTCTCGAGCCGAGGCGCATCGACGTGCGAGCCGACTTCCGCGCCGATGTGGATGCGATGGCCGATGCCGTCGACGACAACACGGTGCTGCTGGTCGGGTCGGCTCCGCAGTACCCGCAAGGCGTCATCGACCCGATCGGCGAGATCGCGGGGGTCGCCGCCGAGCGAGGCGCGTCGTGCCACAGCGATGCGTGCATGGGCGGCTTCGTCCTGCCCTTCCTCGAGCGGCTCGGCCGGGCCATCCCGCCGTGGGACTTCCGAGTGCCCGGCGTGACGTCGATCTCCGCCGACCTCCACAAGTACGCGTACGTGCCGAAGGGAGCCTCGGTGCTCGTCCACCGCTCGAAGGAGCTCCGGCGCGACCACACGTTCCTGTTCGACGGCTGGTCGGGAGGCATGTACGGCTCGTCCGGCATCCTCGGGACCAAGCCGGGAGGTCCGATCGCGGCGGCCTGGGCGTCGCTGCAGCTGCTCGGCGAAGACGGCTTCATGACGCAGGTCGCGGCGGCCGTCAGCGCCCGTGAACGGATGGTCGCCGGTGTCCGGTCGGTCCCCGGCCTCGATGTCGTCGGCGAGCCGGAGACGACGCTGGCGGCGATCTGGTCTCCACAGAAGCACGTCGACGTCTTCAAGGTGCACGACGAGCTGACGCGAAGGGGTTGGCACCTCGACCGGCAGGCACCCCCGGAGTCGCTGCACGCCACCTGCACACCCGTGCACGATCGGGTGATGGACGAATTCCTGGGCGACCTCCGCGAGTCGGTGTCGGCGGCCGGCGGGGCGCGGACCGACGACCGGTCGACGAGCTACGCAAAGATGGAGTGATGCGGGGGTTCGTGATCCATGCCGTGGTGTTCGGCGTGGTCAACGCGCTCCTCGTTGCCGGGTGGTTGGTGACCACCGGTTCCACCGACATCCTCAACGGTGCGGCGGGCGATCCGCTCGGCGCCTTCCGCGACGGGATGTGGCCCGTGGCCGTGATCACGGTGTGGGGCGGCGGGCTCATCATCCACTTCGCAGTCGTCATCACGTCAGTGCCCGCGCGCCTCACGCGCCGCGCGCTGGCGCCCCGAGGCGCTCGTCAGCTGCCGTCCCCTGGCGCGCCGGCGGCCCCGTCCGCATCCGCCGCGCACGACATCGGCCAGCAGGCGGTCCGCGCCGCGTTCGGCCTCGTCGAGAGCTTGTCCGCACGCGGGAGCAAGCCTGCCGCGCGGGCGCCGCACCGACCGTGGATCACCGCCATGTTCACCGACATCGTCGGCAGCACCGACCACGCCGAGCGCCTGGGCGACGCCGAGTGGCACCGCGTGCTCGGCGGGCACCGTGCCCTCGTCCGCAGCTGCCTCGAACGCCACGGCGGCACGGAGATCGGTACGCAAGGCGACGGGTTCCTCGTACGGTTCGCCACGTCTGACAGTGCTGTGTCGTGCGCGATCGACATCCAGCGACAGATGGACCATCAGCGCCGTACGGGGCCGTTCACCCCCGATCTGCGAATCGGGATCCACTCCGGAGAGGCAGTGGCCGACGACAACGACCTCGTGGGCAAGGTGATCAACCTCGCGTCGCGCGTCACCTCAGCCGCGGCTCCGAACGAGATCGTCGTCACGGAGCCGGTCGCCGATCACGCTTCGCCCGGACTCGTCTTGGTCGACCGCGGGCTCGTGCCCCTCAAAGGGATCGCCCAGCCCCGTCACCTGCTCGCCGTCGACTGGACCTGAACGCGAACCAGCGTGCGCCAACCTCGATGGACGAGGCTGACGCACGCCGGAACCTTCAGAGAGCTGAGCGGGTTACTTGGACCCTTCGGCCACCCGCTGCTCGACTTCCTTCTCCTTGGCCTTGGCCTCGTGGGCCTTCGCCTCGGCGCGGGCCTCGGTCGCTTCGCGCTCGGCCTCGCCCTTCTCCTTCTGCGCCTGGCCCTCGGCCTGCAGGTCCGGGTTGTCGGTCACATCACCGACGGCCTCCTTGACCTTGCCCTTGGCCTCTTCGAATACGCCCATGATTGGTTCCTTTCGTCGAGTGTTCGCGTTTGCTCTCGTGTGCTTGCGAGGCTCGGCTTGCGAGCGCCGGCTCAGGCGGACTTGGCGCGCTGAGCCACCTTCTGGCGGGTCTCGTGGACCTCCGCCTCGGCGTCCTTGCGCTCAGCCTCGAGCTCCTTGCCGAGGGCCTTGAGCTCCTCGGTGGCCCGGTCCTGCTGCGCCTGGCCCTCACGCTGCAACCGGTCGTTGCCGGTGACCACGCCCAGGATCTCCTTGCCAAAGCCCAGACCCTTGTCGCTCAAGCCCCGAAGCTTGTTCAGGTCGATGCGGCCGATCTGCATTTTTGCTCCTCCGTCGTAGACAGTGGAAGCGGGGTACCCGCGAGGGCGCGTCTGCAAACTCAGGCAAGCAATGTGCTCGCGCTAGCCGCGGATCTGTCCGCTGCCGTGCACGACGTACTTCAGGGTCGTGAGCTCACGAAGGCCCATCGGCCCACGGGCGTGCAGCTTCTGCGTCGAGATGCCGATCTCGGCGCCGAAGCCGAACTCCTCACCGTCGACGAAGCGCGTCGATGCGTTGACGAGCACCGCCGCGGCGTCGACATCGCGTGTGAACCGCTCTGCAGTGGCGAGATCAGCGGTGACGATCGCTTCGCTGTGCCCCGAGCCGAAGCGGGCGATGTGCTCGATGGCGACGTCGACGGACGGCACCACGCGCACCGACAGCTTGAGCGCGAGGAACTCCGCGCCGTAGTCATCGTCGGTCGCGGCGCCCACCCGATCGGCGCCGAGGATCGCTCGGGTGGCGTCGTCACCGACCAGCTCGACGCCATCGAGCTGCGGTGCGAGGCGGGCGAGGAACGCGCCGGCAACCGACTCGTGGACGAGCAGCGACTCTGCCGCGTTGCAGACCGACGGCCGTTGCGTCTTGGCGTTGACCACGATCGGGATCGCCATGTCGAGGTCGGCTGCCGCGTCGACGTAGATGTGGCAGTTGCCGTCACCGTCGATCACGTAGGGCACGGTGGCGTTGTCGAGGATCGAGCGGATGAGCGAGGGGCCGCCTCGCGGGATGAGGCAGTCGATCGACTCGCGCAGCCGCATGAACTCCACCGCGGCGTCGTGGCTGACGTCCTCGACGAGGACGATGCCGTCCTCCGGCAACCCCACCTTGGTGAGCGCCTCACGGAGGATCGATGCGATCGCGATGTTCGAGTCGATGGCGCCGGACGAGCCTCGGAGGAACGCGGCGTTGCCCGACTTGAGGCAGAGGGCGAACGCGTCGCTCGTGACGTTCGGCCGGTTCTCGTAGATGATCGCGACGACGCCGAGCGGCACCCGCACCCGCTCGATGCGCAGACCGTTCGGTCGCACCCAACCGTCGAGCACCTCACCGACCGGATCGGGCAGGGACGCGACGTTGCGCAGGCCACCGGCCATGGCCTCGATCCGCGCGTCACTGAGGCGCAGACGATCGATCACAGCGGAGCTGACCCCGTCTCGCTCGGCCCGCTCCACATCGCTGGCATTGCCGGCGAGGACGTCCGCCGAGCGGTCGACGAGGAGGTCTGCCGCAGCGTGCAGCGCGGCATCCTTCGTCCGCGTAGAGGCGGATGCGAGCAGGCGGGAAGCCGCCTTGGCCCGGCGGCCGAGCTCGGCGATCGCGGTGTGCCCCATGCGCGAAACGTTAGTGGTGCAGACTGAGCGACCATGGCAGACGTACGGGCGGGCACGACGGCGGACATCGAGTCGGTCAAGGCCGCGCTGTCGCGCGCCTTCCACGACGACCCGGTGATGGCCTACCTGTTCCCGAACGAGTCGGGACGGGAAGCGAGGTTGCAGAGCTTCTTCGCCAGCGAGGCCAAGCGGTCGCTCGCGAAGGGCCGGCTGGAGACGGCGGGAGCGACCACCTCGCAGGGTGGAGCGATCTGGTTCGGCCCCGGTCACTGGAAGCTGGGCGGGTTCGAGCTGCTGAGCCAGCTCCCCATGATCGTGCGGTTCGGGACGAACGTGCCTCGCGCGCTGCGGCTGCTGGGGCAGATCGAGAAGGTGCATCCGAAGGAACCGCACTGGTACCTCGCCGTGCTCGGCACCGACACGGCACACCAGGGCAAGGGCATCGGCTCCGCCCTGCTCGCTCCGGTGCTGGCGATCTGCGACGAGGAGGGGATACCCGCCTACCTCGAGTCGTCGAAGGAGTCGAACATCCCGTTCTACAACCGCCATGGGTTCGAGGTGACGTGCGAGGTCACGGCCAAGGATGGGCCGACCATCTGGCCGATGTACCGCGAGCCGCGCCCTCCCAACTCGTGAGCTCCGCGCTGGCGGTCCCCGCCCGATGGTTCGTCGACGATGTGGGAGCGGCGCTCATCGAGGTGAGCAGCCGGGCCAAGGGCATCGACGCCGAGGCGTTGCGCCAGGACGTTGCGATGGAGGCGTGCAACCTCGTGTGCGCGTTCATCGACGCCGACCTCCGCACCACCGACGACGAGCTGTGGGCGCTGGCATCGGCGTTCGGGCCGATGCTCGACACCCAGATCGCCGGGGCGACGTCCGACGACGTCCGCAGCTCTGGCCTGCTCAACGGCAAGCGGGCGTTGCTGGAGAAGCCCACCGAGCTGTTCGGCCTGCTCCTCGCGGCAGACGCGAAGGACGGGACGGTGCACAGCCACGTCTACTACCAGGCCGCAGTCGAGCTGGCCTTCGCCGTGGCCGCGGTCGATGCCCACACGTCATCTGAGGAGCTCGACGCGATCGAGCAGTACCGCGGGATGCTGCTCGGCGCGATGGACACCGCCGGTGTGCGGCGGCCCGGTCAACCGGCCGCCGCCCGTCCGAAGGAGGTCCCCGCCACCGCGACGACAGCGGACACGCCCACCGCGCCGGAGGCACCCGAACCCGAGCAGGAGCCACCTCGGCCGCTCGACGAGCTGCTCGCCGAGCTCGACGCGCTCATCGGGCTGGTGGGCGTCAAGCGCGAGGTTCGACGCGCTGCTGACCTCACGCGCATCGAGCAGATCCGCAAGGAGCGAGGCCTTCCCATCCTCGAGCACAGCCGCCACCTCGTCTTCACCGGCAACCCGGGCACGGGCAAGACGACCGTCGCGCGGCTGCTCTCGCAGATCTATCGAACCCTCGGCGTCATCGAGAAGGGTCACCTCGTCGAGACCGACCGATCGCAGCTCGTCGCGGGCTTCGTCGGCCAGACCGCGATCCAGGTGCGCAAGGTGTTCGACGAAGCCGACCAGGGCATGTTGCTGATCGACGAGGCGTACGCGCTGCTGCGTGGCGGTGACAACGACTTCGGTCGCGAGGCGATCGACACGATCGTCAAGCTCGTGGAGGATCGGCGCGAGACGATCATCGTCGTGCTCGCCGGCTACCCCGAGGAGATGGCGAAGCTCGTCGACGCCAACCCGGGGCTGCGTTCGCGCTTCCCGAAGTTCATCGACTTCCCCGACTACTCGACCGACGAGCTCATGGCGATCTTCACCTCGCTCGGCGCGAAGCAGCGCTACGTCTGCGATCCCGACGCGCAGGCCAAGGTCCGCGCGTGGATCGATGCCCAACCCCGCGTGCGGGGGTTCGGGAACGGCCGGCTGGCGCGGAACCTGTTCGAGGCGGCCGTCGCCCGCCAGGCGGGCCGGCTCGTGGGGGTCGACAAGCCGAGCGACGACCAGCTGTGCACGCTCACCGTTGACGACGTTCCCGCCGTCGGCGAAGACCCGTGAACCGCGCCCTCGCCGTGGTCGCTGCCGTCACGATGGTGGTCGGCTCGTTGCTGCTCCGCTCCCGGCTGGACGACACGTCCGGTGGTGGCAACGGGGGCAACGCCAAGGTGGTGCTGGCGTGCGTCACCGAGCTGGCTGATGCCTGCAACGCGTTGGCCGGTGCGAACGTGGAGATCAGGATCGCCGACGCCGGTACGACGTCGAAGTCCGTGAGCGGCATCGACGGGTGGGTGACCCTCGATCCGTGGCCGGAGATCGCGGGGCTGAGCGCGAGCCCGGTGCGAGTCGCTTCCTCGCCCCTCGTGATCGCCGCGGTCGCCGAGCGGGCGGCGGTGCTGCAGGCGCACTGCGGTGGGACGATCGGCTGGAAGTGCCTCGGCGACGCGATCGAGTCGGACTGGGCGAGCATCGGTGGGCAGCCGGAGTGGGGCAAGGTGAGGGTGGGCATCCCCTCGGTGAAGACCGCCACCGGACTCCTGCTGATCGGCAACGCAACGGCTGGCTACTTCGGCCGGCCCGACGTTGCGACCAACGACTTCGACGTCGACGACGGCTTCCTCGCGTGGTTCGCCAAGCTCAAGCGGGCCCAGCAGCCGGCAGACCCCTTCCCGACGTTCATCCAGCAGTTCCCCGCGAGCTTCTCCGCCGTCGGGGTGATCGAGTCGAAGGAGACGGCCGGCGTGGGCGTCAAGCCCGTCACCGTCGTCAACCCCAGCCCGCAGGCTTCAGCGGTGGTCGTCGTGGCGCCGGTCAACCCGAGCACCGAAGGGCGGGTGCGCACCCTGGCGAGGTCCGCGGCCTTGCGCGACGCGCTGAAGGCCCAGGGTTGGAACATCGACTCGGTCCCGACCAACAGCGGCCTCCCCGGCGCGGGTGTGCTCCTCGCGCTGAGCACCCGATAGGCGATGATGCCCCTATGAACAGGATCCGGGTTGTCGCGACAGCGCTCGTCCTCCTCTTGGTGGCGTCGGCCTGCGGCACCGACAAGGGCAAGGCCAACAACCCGGCGGACCTCGGCGACCCCGGCGACTGCACCGTGGTCGACATGGCGTCCTCGCCCGAGAAGATCGACCTCATGACCACGTTGGCCAAGGCGTTCAACGGCACCGACCGAGCCAAGGTGGGCAAAGGCTGCGTGTTCGTCCGGCCCCAGAAGAAGTCCTCGGGCGGCGCCGCTCAGCTCCTCTACACGACCTGGAACGAGAGCGTCGACGGTCCCCGTCCCGTGATCTGGTCGCCCGCGGCGAGCAGCTGGGGCCAGGTCGTGAACCAGCGGCTGATCGACGCGGGGCAGAAGGCGATCGTCACCACGGGCCAGCCGTTCATGGTCACGCCGCTCACGATCGCGATGCCGAAGCCCATGGCCGACGCGTTGGGCTACCCGGGCAAGGCCATCGGCTGGACCGACATCCTCACGCTGGCCAAGGACCAGAAGGGCTGGGGCGCGTTCGGGCATCCGGAGTGGGGTCCGTTCAAGCTCGGCAAGACCAACCCCAACTTCTCGACCAGCGGTCTCTCGGCGCTCATCGCGCAGACCTATGAGGCGACGGGCAAGACGTCGGGCCTCAGCAAGGAGGACCTCGACAAGCCTGAGGTCGTGAAGTTCGGTGAAGGCGTTGAGTCCGCTGTCGTGCACTACGGGGACACCACGCTCACGTTCCTCAACAACCTGTACCGGGCCGACCAACGGGGCACGGCGCTCAGCTACGTGTCGGCGGTCGCGGTCGAGGAGAAGTCGGTCATCGACTACAACCAGGGCAACCCGGACGGCATCCTCGATCCCGGCGAGCAGCCCCGGCCGCCGCGCATCCCGCTCGTCGCGATCTACCCGAAGGAAGGGACGCTCTTCTCCGACAACCCTCTCTTCATCCTCGACGCGCCATGGGTGACCCAAGCCCAGAAGGACGGAGCCAAGCTGTTCGAGGCGTTCGTCAAGGAGCCCGACAACCAGCGCCAGGTGCTGAGCTTCCACTTCCGTCCCGGCAACCCTGCCGTGCCGGTGGGCGACCCGATCACCGCGGCCAACGGCGTCGACCCGAACCAACCCCAGACGCTGCTAGAGGTGCCTCGTCCCGACGTGCTCACCACGTTGCTCGACAAGTGGGCGACCCAGCGCAAGAAGGCCAAGGTGCTGTTCGTGCTCGACGTCTCGGGCTCGATGGGCGAGGACGTGGGCAACGGCCAGACGCGACTCGACCTCGCCAAGCAGGCATCCATCGACGCGCTCGACCTGTTCAGCCCGGACGACGAGGTCGGGCTGCGGATCTTCTCCAACGGCCTCGGCGACCACGAGGACCAGGACTCGCTCGACTTGCTGCCCTACGGCCGCGTCGCCGAGCAGCGGGAGCGACTGCGCTCGGAGATCTCCGGCCTGTTCCCCACCAACGGCACCCCCCTCTACAGCGTCACCGATTCGAGCTACCAGAAGGCACTCGAC
>JBEEGB010000219.1:0-9430 GCA_041166585.1 Acidimicrobiaceae bacterium | reverse complement strand
GAAACCCGTACGAGGGACCGGTGGCGGGCGCGGCTGCGATCCTCGTCGTCACCTTCGCGATCACGGCGCTGGGCATCGAACCGTTCACGTTCCCCGCGTCGTTCGCGCTCGGCGCGACGGCGGCCGTCTTGTGCCCCGCCGGGCAGCTGATGGCGTCCGCGATCTTGCCGTCGGTCACCGCTCCGGCTCCGGCCATGCGCCGGCTCGACTCGCTCCTCCTGCTCGCCCCGGCGTGGGCCTTCGTCATCGGCCGCCTCGTCTAGCGAAGTTCCTGGGCGAAGGCAGAGCGAACGCCGACGCGGCGAGGGAAGTCGCGAGCGACGAGCCGCACGTCGAGCCGAGCGAGCCGAAGGCGAGTGAGCGAGACTCGAATTACGGCGACCACTTGGTGGCTTGGGCTTCCTTGAGCTTGCCGGCGACGTCGTCCCAGTTGACGACGTTCCACACCGCGTCGAAGAAGTCGGCCTTCACGTTCTTGTACTGCAGGTACCAGGCGTGCTCCCACGCGTCGATGACGAGCAGCGGCAGGGTGCCCTGGCCGTGCTCGCCCTGGTGGTCGTGCACCTGGAAGGTGAGGACGCGCTGGCTCATCGAGTCCCACGCGGCGACGGCCCAACCCGAGCCCTGGATCGACGTCGCGGTCTCGACCATCTGCTTCCTGAAGGACGCGAAGTCCCCGAAGTCCGTCCCGAGCTGTTCGGCGAGGGCACCGGTGGGCTCGCCGCCCGAGTCGGGGCCGAGGTTCTGCCAGAAGAGCGAGTGCAGCACGTGTCCCGCGTGGTTGAACGACAGGTCCTTGGTGAGCTTGCCGACCAGCGCGTAGTCGTCCTTCTTCCTCGCATCAGCCAGCTTCTCGAGCGCCGTGTTCGCACCTTTCACGTAGGTGGCGTGGTGCTTGTCGTGGTGGAGCTCCATGATCTGAGCGCTGATGTGGGGCTCGAGCGCCGAGTAGTCGTAGGGCAGATCAGGGAGGGTGTACACGTCGTCGGGCATCGGACCGGCTCCTCTCGCGGGGCGAACACGTCCACATCTACCCGGTCACCGGGCGGTTCACCCACCTCCGGGTGCCGCGAGCGGTATGTTTCGCCGCGTCAGCCGGCAACACGAGGAGACCAAGTGAAGATCTTCGAGGACTTCTTCAAGATCAACGGCGGCCTGCAGTTCATCGGCCGGTATGCGCACGTCCTCACCGGCATCACCTGGATCGGCCTGCTGTACTTCTTCAACTTCGTGCAGGTGCCGGCGTTCGCCGAGATGGAGCCGGGACCACGCTCGGAGGCGCTGCGCAAGATCACATGGCGGGCCCTGTGGTGGTTCCGCTGGGCGGCGGCAGCCACGTTCGCGCTCGGCATCATGCTGCTCGGCCTCTACTCCTCCGACAGCGACGCCGGCTACCTGAAGAGCACCGCGGGTGCCAGCATCATCACCGGCATGCTCTTCGGCATCACCATGTTCGCCAACGTGTGGATGGTGATCTGGCCCGCTCAGAAGATCAACATCGGGAGCGCGGAGCGGGTGGCGCAGGGCGGCGAGGCCGACCCGAACGCGCCGGTCGCGGCCAAGAAGGGTGCGAGGGCGTCTCGGGCCAACACGTTCTTTTCGATCGCGATGCTGTGGTTCATGGTCTTCACGAGCCACTACAGCTTCGTGTTCGCGAACTCCACGGGCGGTGTGAACCACTTCGCCGTCTACATCATCCTCGTGCTGATCCTCTGGGCGGTCGTCGAAGCGTCAGCGCTCGGCTACCTCGGGGGCCTCGACAACCCCATCAACAAGCTGCTGTTCGACGACCACAAGAAGACGATCATCTACGGCTTCGTCTACCTCGCCGTCATCTACTTCGTCGGCTGGGAACTGATCATGAAGCCGTAATTCGAGTCTCGCTCAGTTGACCTTGAGCGTGGCCTTCATGGCCTGGTGGCCGGGGACGGTGCAGATGATGGTGTAGGTGCCGGCCGCCAGGTCGATGGTGCCGACCTTGGTCTGCCCGCCGTTGGCGGACACGACTTCCTTGTTGCCGAGCTCGACCACCGTCACCGTGTGCTGGACGCTGTCCTTGTTGACGAGGGCGATCTTCCTGGTGCCCGCCGTGGTGACGTACTCGGGTTTGTCGTACTTGATGTTCTGCCCGACGACGCTCACGTCCGCGCTGGCGGCATCGGCGCCGGTCGTGGACGACCCACCGCCGCAGGCGGCGAGGGGCAGCGCGACGAAGGTCAGCGCGGCGGTGGTGCGGAGGACACGAGTGAGGTGGCGGTGCATGCGGTGGACGATACGAGCCGCGACCGCGCAGGGCTAACCTTGCGGCTCACGAGCCCGACGGTACGGGGCCCGCCAGGGAGGCGTTCCGCGTGGCAACCCAACTCGACCGGATCTTGAGCGCCGACTACCACGGCGACCTGCAACAGCGGTCGATGGAAGATGTGCGCTCGATGCGCACCGAGTGCCAGGCGGTGGAGACCGGCTTGTCCTACCTGCGCCGGATGGTGCAGGGCAGGCTCGACATCGTCGGTGTCGAGCTGCAGCGCCGGCGCGACGGCGGCGAGCCGGGTGATCTCGCCACGCTGGTGAGCCGGCTGCCCGAGATCCTCTCCGAGCACACCCGCTCGCCCGGTGTCGGCCGGCTCCCGCAGACCATGGCGCCCGGCGAGATCGACCCGGGCCTCGAGCGGCAGCTCAACGAGATCGTCGGGCCGCACGACGTCGAGTCGCTGCCCAGCCTCCAGGACGATGAGCTGCTCGCCCTCCACGACGCCCTCGAGGCGTTCGAGCACGAGGTGTCCGCTCGCCGGCGTGACGTCTTCGACCGCATCGACACGCTGCAGGCTGAGATCACCCGGCGCTACCGCACGGGAGAGGCGAGCGTCGAGACCTTGCTGCAATGAAGGAGCTGCTGTTGCGATGAGTGTGAACTCGGGGGGGTCGCGCCAGCGGGTGGTGCTCGTCGTCGATGACGACGAAGCCATCCGCAAGGTGGTGCGGAACGTGCTCGAGGCCGATGGCTTCGAGGTGGTGGAGGCGTCCGATGGGCCAGCGGCGCTCTTGTTGCTCAACGCGATCCTGGGCCGCGGCCCCGACGCGGTCGTGCTCGACATCATGATGCCCGGCATCGATGGCATCGAGGTCTGCGAGAAGATCGACCACTCCAAGGTGAAGGTGATCATGCTGTCGGCGCGCGACGACGGTGACACCCGGGCCCGCGCCGCCGCGGCCGGAGCCGACGCGTACCTGACGAAGCCGTTCTCCGCCATCGAGCTCCTCGATGCGGTCGAGAAGCTGGTGCCGGCATGAGTGGGGCGCGGTAGACGTGAGCGAGCACGCACGACCGTTGACCGCGGCGCGCGACCTGCCGGTCTCGACACCTGCCGATCTCGAGCACCAGCTCAACCGGTTCGCCATCGACGTCGGCGAGCTCTACCGGCGTCAGAAGGAGCGGGCCGAAGAGCTCGAGTCGGCGCTGCTGCAGATGCGCACCACCTACTTGGAGACGGTGCGCTCGATGGCGTACGTCGTCGAGGCGAAGGACGCGTACACCGGCCAGCACCTCGAGCGCTGCCGTGTGTACGGCAACGCGCTGATGGAGGCGATCGGTGTGGCCGGCGAGTACCCCGACGCCGAGTTTGGGTTCCTGCTCCACGACGTCGGCAAGGTCGGCGTGCCCGAGCGCATCCTCAACAAGCCGGGCCCGCTCACCGCCGCGGAGTGGCGGGTGATGAGGACCCATCCGATCATCGGCTACCAGATCCTCCAGGGCATCCCGTTCATGACGTCGGCTGCGTCGATCGTGCGCTGCCACCACGAGATGTGGGACGGCTCCGGCTACCCCGAGGGCTTGCGTCGCGACGAGATCCCGCTGCCCGCCCGCGTGTTCCAGGTGGTCGACGCCTTCGACGCGATGACCACCGATCGGCCCTACCGGGCGTCCCTCGGTGTCGACGCGGCGCGGGAGGAGATCGCGCGCATGGCAGGCACCCAGTTCGATCCGGACGTGTGCGCCGAGTTCGACGCCATCGTCGAGAGCCTCCCTCAGCGCGTCTGACCGTCACCGGCGCTGCTCGCGGCGGGCTGCGCGATGCTCGCGGGAGTCGCGTACTCTGTGGCCCGTGTCCGAGATCAGGGAAGAGATCGAGTCTCGATGGCGAGATCTCGGGGGGTTCATCCGTGACCAGCGCCGGGTCGGGCATCTCTCGTTGCGAAAGCTGTCCGAGATGGCGGGGATCTCGAACCCCTACCTCAGCCAGATCGAGCGGGGCCTGCGCAAGCCGTCCGCGGAGATCCTCCAGCAGATCGCACGGGCGCTCGAGATCTCCTCGGAGACCCTCTACATCCGTGCCGGCATCCTCGAGGAGCGCGAGGGCGGATCTGACCTGATCGGGGAGATCCGCCGCGATCCGCACATCAGCGAGGACCAGAAGAAGACGCTGGTTCGCATCTACGAGTCGTTCCGGCACGAGAACGGGCCGGTCCCAGCAGTCGAGGAATCTCCCGCTCCCGGATAGCGTTTGCCTTCGTCGTGCGCACGCTGGCCGTTCTCTCCCTTCACACGTCGCCGCTCGCCCAACCGGGCGCGGGTGACAGCGGTGGCATGAACGTGTACGTCCGCGAGCTCGTGTCGTCGCTCGCGCAGGCCGGTGTCGGCTGCAGCGTGTACGTCCGTCGGTGGCGCGACGACCTTCCCGATGAGGTCCACGTCGAGCCCGGCTTCCGCGTCGTCCACGTCACCGCCGGACCGGTCGAGCTGGCGAAGGAGCACCTGCCCGAGATCGTCGACGAGTACCGCGACGGGGTGCTGGCCGACATCCGCGGCCTCGGCGACGTCGACGCGCTGCACGCCAACTACTGGCTCTCGGGCGTCGCCGGTCACCGGCTCAAGCACGACCTCGACATCCCGCTGGTGTCGACCTTCCACACGCTGGCCCGCGTCAAGGCCGAGACCGGTGACCCCGAGCCTGAGCGTCGCATCCAGGCCGAGGCAGAGGTCGTCGCCTGCTCGGACGCGATCACCGCGTCGTGCCCGGCCGAGGCCGAGCAGCTCGTGCGGTTGTACGGCGCCCGGCCCGAGCGCATCGAGCTCGTGCCCCCGGGGGTGGTGCACGCCTTCTTCTCGCCCGGCGACCGGGCCGGTGCGCGCGCCGCGCTCGACCTGCCGGCTGACCGGCCGGTCCTTCTGTTCGTCGGACGCATCCAGCCGTTGAAGGGCCTCGACGTCGCGGTGCGCGCGCTGGCCGAGCTGCGCGATCGCGGCGCCGTGCTCGTCGCCGTCGGCGGACCGAGCGGGCTCGAGGGCGAGGTCGAGGCGGCGAAGGTGCGGCTGCTCGCAGAGGAGCTCGGTGTCGAAGACCGCATCCGCTGGGTGGCGCCCCAGCCCCACTACATGCTGTCCACCTACTACCGCGCCGCGGACGTGGTGCTGGTGCCAAGTCGCTCCGAGTCGTTCGGGTTGGTCGCGCTCGAGGCTGCCGCGTGCGGCACGCCGGTCGTCGCGGCCGCGGTCGGCGGGCTGCGCACGCTGGTCGACGACGGCCGCACAGGTTTCCTCATCGAGAGCCGCGACCCCGACGCGTTCGCGTCGGCCACGGACGAGCTGCTCGACCACCCGTCGCTCGCGGCTGCCATGGGCGCCGATGCCGCAGCCCGTGCGAGGACGTTCACGTGGTCGACCACGGCCGCACGCCTTCGCCGCCTCTACGCCGACCTCACGGCGCGGGCGCTGGTCGACTGCACGCAGTGACGCCAGCGCCGTCGGACCGCGACGAGCTGGACCGGCTCGAGGCCACCATCGACGCCTGGGTGCAGCGCCAGCGTGAGGAGAACCCGACGATCGCCGCCGTCGACCGGGGCGAGGACGGGGAGCGGCGCTGGTACGTCCGCATGGCGGGCGAGCAGAAGGACACGTTCACGATCTGGTTCACGCTCGGCCAGCGCACCCTGCACTACGAGACGTACGTGATGCCTGCGCCCGAGGAGAACCACAAGGAGTTCTACGAGCACTTGCTGCGCCGCAACCTCAAGCTCTACGGCGCCGCGTTCGCGATCGGCGAAGAGGACGCCGTGTTCCTGCTGGGCCAGCTGGCCAACGAGGCGATCACCGACGACGAGCTCGACCGCGTGCTGGGCTCGCTCTACCAATGGGTCGAGCAGTTCTTCCGGCCGGCCCTCCGCATCGGCTTCGCCAGCCGGTTCCCGTAGTCCTCTCTCTCATTGTGTTTCATGTTGTTTCAATCTAAGGTGCCGATGGCTCGAGGCGGGGCCCGGCGCCGTTTGGGGAAGGGGCGCCGGACCCCGCCCGAGCGGGCGGTACCTTGCGGCTCATGAAGCTGGTGGTCGTCGGCGGGGGACGGATGGGGGAGGCGCTGCTCGCCGGGTTGCTGGCCGCAGGCTGGGCCGAAGCGGGCGACCTGGGCGTGGTCGAGAAGCTCCCCGATCGCCGCGAGGCGCTGAGCACGCTGTTCCCGGGCGTCGCCGTGCTCGACTCGGCGGTCGCCACCGAGGGCGCGGTGGTGGCGGTGAAGCCCGGTGACGTCGAGGCCGCCTGCGCCGCGCTGGCCGCGGCCGGGTGCGGGCGGGTGCTGTCGATCGCGGCGGGCGTGCCGCTCGCCCGGCTCGATGCGGCCCTCGGCGGGTCGATCCCCGTCGTGCGGGCCATGCCCAACACCCCCGCGCTCGTGGGCGCCGGCGCGGCCGCGATCGCCCCGGGCGCGGCGGCGGGCGAAGAGCACCTGGCCTGGGCCGAGTCGATCCTCGGCGCCGTCGGCACGGTGGTCCGGGTGCCCGAGTCGCTGCTCGACGCCGTCACCGGCCTCTCGGGATCGGGCCCGGCATACGTCTTCCTCGTGGTCGAAGCCCTCATCGATGCCGGCGAGCGCGCCGGCCTGCCTCGAGACGTGAGCTCGGCCCTCACGACGCAGACGCTCCTGGGCGCGGCCCGGCTCCTCGCCGAGACCGGCGACGGGCCCGAGGCCCTGCGAGCCATGGTCACGTCCCCGGGCGGGACGACCGAGGCAGGCATACGGGCCCTCGAGTCGGCCGGGGTGCGGGCCGCCTTCCTCGACGCCGTCGTGGCCGCCACGGCTCGATCCAAAGAGCTCGGCGCGAGCTGAGACGGGCCCGACATCCTCCACTTTCAACAGGAGCATCACTGGCGTACAGTCGCCCCACGGAGGAAGGGGTTTTCCCATGGAGCAATTGCACGCCCGCGCTCGGTTCCTCACCGTCGCTGAGGTCGCCGAACACCTGCGGGTGTCGTCGATGACCGTCTACCGCCTCGTGAAGGCCGGTGACCTCCCCGCGGTTCGGGTGGGCAAGTCGTACCGCGTCCGCGAGGACGACCTCGACGCCTACCTGGCCAAGCAGTACACGCAGGCCGGATAACGTCCGCGGCCCCATGCCGCCCCGCCACTCGACGATCACGTTCCTGTCCGACTACGGACGCACGGATGAGTTCGTGGGGGTCGTGCACTCCGTGATCCGCTGCATCGCGCCCGACGTCGGCGTGATCGACCTCACCCACGACGTCGACCCGCACGATGTGCGCGGCGGCGGCCTGGTGCTCGCCCGCAGCGCGCAGTACCTGGCGCCCGGCGTCGTGCTCGCAGTGGTCGACCCGGGCGTCGGCACGGATCGACGCGCGATCGCGGTCGAGGTCGGCGGTGGCCAGTCCGTGCTCGTCGGACCCGACAACGGGTTGCTCGCCCCCGCCGTGTCGATGGTCGGCGGCGCCGACCGGGCGGTGTCGCTCACGAACCCCGACTACCAGCTCGCATCTCCCGGACCGACGTTCGCCGGTCGGGACGTGTTCGCACCCGCCGCCGCGCACCTCGCGCTCGGCGTCGACCTCTACGAGCTCGGCGATCCGGTGGACCCGATCACGCTGCTCCCCGGGCTGCTGCCCGTGACCCGCGAGGAGGACGGCTGGTTGATCGCCGAGGTGCTCTGGGTCGACCGGTTCGGGAACGCGCAGCTGAACGTCGACCCGGACGAGATCGCGGGCTGGGGTGCGCGCGTGAAGCTGCGGGCTGGTGAGCAGACCCGCACCGCCACCAGCGCGACGACCTACGCCGGGTTGAAGGTGGGCGAGGTGGGGCTGGTCGTCGATTCGTACGGGATGCTGTCGGTGGCGGTCGACAGGGGATCGGCCGCGGACGAGCTGCACGTTCGCGCCGGCGACCAGGTGACGCTCGCACCCTTCGGCGACGGCGATGACCGCGAGCCGGGCGTCGACACCGCGGTGACCCTCGGACCGAGAGCCCAGCGATGAGGAAGGGCACGACGATCGCCCTCGCCGCGCTGCTGGCGATGATCTTCGCCGCCGCGGTCGCGCAGTTCGTCTTCCTCGCCCGCTAGAGCCGCGTCGCGAGCTGGTCTCGCGTGAAGTGGCGGCTGCCCCGCCAGATCAACAGCAGCGCGCCGGTCCAGAGCACGGCGCCGAGCACGACGGCGACGCCGATGCTCACCACGAGCAGCACGGTTGTCTGGCCGACGGCAAGGAAGATGAGCGGCAGCACCACTGCCGCGCCGAGCTGGTTCGCCTCCTGCGTCGTGCGGGCACGGGCGGACACGCGAACCATCACCGCGAGACCGAATGCCGCGACCGCGGGCGCCACCCACAGGATCACGACGAGCCAGTTCCCCGTGGGGATGAAGATGCGGTGCAGCACCGACCAGCCGACGGCGTTCGACGTGATCGCGAAGCACAGGAAGCCGATCCACGAGATCGCCACTGCCGGCACGAACGCGCTGAGCAGCTTGGCGACGAACAGGTCGCGGTCGGCCAAGGGCAGGTGGAGCAGCGACTCGAGCGTCTTGCGCTCCTTCTCGCCGGCGAACGCGTCGGCGGCCAGCACCGCAGAGACCATCAACGGCACGATCAGGCACAGCGGCGCGAGCAGGTAGCCGTTCACCAGCACGAGCAGCTGCTCGCGCTGGGGCAGCGACAGGATCGGTTGCGCGAGCTGGTGGGGGACGGTGTCGAGGAGCCGCTCGACATCGACGGTCGAGTGACCCCTCGCATACAGCGCCAGGCCGAACGGCACGACGACGAGCAGGACGAACGGAACCGCGACCATCGGGATCGACACGGCCTTGCTGCGGCGCACGGCGAGAAGGTCCTTGCCGACCACGGCACGGATGGCGGGCCAGTTCATCGCGCGGCCCGCTCGGCTTCCTCGGCCAGGGTGCGAGCCTCGACCGCGAAGTAGACGTCCTCCAACGTCGGTGGCCTCGGTACGGCTGCATAGACCGGCACCTCGCGACCGACCAGCGCCGCCACCACCACCGGCAGCACCTTTCGATCGCGCACGCGGACAGTCGCGCCGTCCGTGGTGGCGGTCACCTCGAGCACGCCGGGCACCGCGCGGATCGCGTCGAGCATTCGCGACTCGGCCGGGCCACCGAGGTCGAGGTCGGCCTCGATGCCGTCCCACAGCTCGGC
>JBEEGB010000218.1:0-8719 GCA_041166585.1 Acidimicrobiaceae bacterium | reverse complement strand
GGGTGGGCGATCCAGGTGCCCTCCTGCGTGTAGGCCACGCGGACGGCGCCGATGGGACCGTCGAAGGGGATGCCCGACAGCATGAGCGCAGCGGAAGCGGCGTTGATGCCGAGCACGTCCTGGGGGTTCTCCATGTCGGCACCCATGACCGTGATGACGACCTGGGTCTCGTTGCGGAAGCCCTCGGGGAACGAGGGGCGCAGGGGCCGGTCGATCAGGCGGCAGTTGAGGATCGCCTGATCGCTCGGGCGGCCTTCACGACGGAAGAACGACCCGGGGATCTTGCCGGCGGCGTACATGCGCTCTTCGACGTCCACCGTGAGGGGGAAGAAGTCGATGCCGTCGCGGGTGCCCTTGGCGGCGTTGGCCGTGGCCAGGAGCGTGGTGCCACCGATGGTGGCAACGACCGCGCCTTGAGACTGGTGGGCAAGCTTGCCGGTCTCGAACGTGAGGGACTTGTCGGTGCCGCTCACGGCACCGGATACGGAAATGGCGTCAGCCATCGATTGCTCCTCTCGGAGCGTCCAACGCTCCGGGACGGGCTGCTGCGGCGGGGCCAGTTCCCAGTTGTCGGCGTCCGGACCCTTGGTCTTCCAAGGCGGCCGGGCGGGGGCAACTGGCAGCTGACCCGCCCCCACAGCAGCGGTTCAGGTTGTGATCTCGGTCAGCGACGCAGACCGAGCTTGGCGATGATCGTCCGGTACCGCTCGATGTCGTTGTTGGCGACGTAGTTGAGCAAGCGACGGCGTTGACCGATCATCTTGAAGAGGCCCTGACGGCTGTGATGGTCCTTCTTGTGGACCTTGAAGTGCTCCGTCAGGTGGTTGATGCGCTCCGTGAGGAGGGCGATCTGAACCTCCGGCGAGCCGGTGTCACTGTCGTGAAGCCGGTTCTCGGCGATGACGCCGGGCTTGGCCCGGTCGATCTTCTCAGACATTGCGTAGGTTTCCTGGGGGGTTGATGGGCATCGGACCCAGCCGCTGCGCCCGCGAGGCGAGGCGGGCAGCCGAACGTCCCTAGGGCTTTGCACCAGGGCGTCGAGCAAGAGTAGCAGCACACGGCCGTCGTGCGCCCATCGAGCCCTATGAGATACACCGAAAGCATGCAAGGATGTTCCGGGCCGGACGGCGAACCTTTGGGGTGGAATGCGACGGATCGTGGGGATCGTGACGCTGGGGGCGTCGGTGCTGGTGGCCTGCTCAGGTGGCGGAGGCGCAGCCGCGCCCACCACGACGACGGCCTCGGCGTCCGCGACGACCACCACGACAACGCTCGCCGCGACCACGACCACCGTGGCCCCGGAGCAGGCGGTCAGGGCGGCATATCTCGCCTACTGGGCCATGGTCGACCGCCTCGCGGCCGCCCCGGCAGCGGAGGATGCTGAGCTCGCGCAAAGAACTGTTGATCCATTGCTGTCCTTTCTCCGCGATGAGTTCACGACCAGTGCGTCAACCGGTCTCACCGTTCGCCTCCCGCCGGGCCCACATCCGCACCGAATCGACTCTGTTCAGGTCTCCAGCAACGCAGCCACGGTCAAAGATTGCTACGTCGATGATCGAATCCAGGTTGACGCCCAAGGCAACGTCGTAAACAACGACGTCGTCACCAAGGAACTCCAAGCGACGCTGGTGTTCTCCGGTGAGTGGAGGCTGAGCCAACTGCAGCAGCTCACAAAGACCGGCGGGGTGAGCGGATGCGCGGTGTAGCCACCCTGCTTCTGACGAGTTGCGCGGTCCTTTCGTTGGCCGCTCGAGCTTCGGCTGACGCTCCAACCGGAATTCAGCCAGGGCCCACAGGGGATCCGATCGTGTACGTGGGGGTGCCGGGGGGTGGGGCTCCTGGTGGTCCGACCGGGGGCGGCGGCTCGGTCACGTGTCAGCTGCACGACTTCGCGGGGCCGACCGGCGGCGGTGGTCCGATCGTCGGGCCCGGCGAGCTCGCCCAGCCGCCGTTCGTCGAGGGCCAGAGCTACATCGTCGTGTGCACCAACGACGCCGGCGAGACGGTCTACGCCGCGATCATCACGTACCAGCCCGGCATCAGCCTCGTCGATGCCATCACGCTCGCCCGCCAGGCCTACCGCGAGCTGCCGCTCCTCTACCCCGACCCGCACACGTCGCCGCCGTTCAACACGCCCCAGCTCGTCGGCATGCGCACCTGGCTCTGGATCGACGAGGCCCAATGGCACGACCAGAGCGCGACCGCGGCGGTGCTCGGCCTCTCCGCGACGGCGACCGCACATCCCACCAAGGTCATCTGGGACCTCGGCGACGGCACCACCGTCACCTGCCTCGGTCCCGGCATCGCGTACGACACGGCCCGTCCACCGGCCGAGCAGCACACCGACTGCTCACACGTCTACCAGCGCTCGGGCGCGTACGACGTCACCGCCACGATCGTGTGGGAGGTGACGTGGACCGCGTCCAACGGCGCCGGCGGATCGCTCGCTCCGCTGCAGCGCGGCACCGGCTTCCCCGTACCCGTCGAGCAGCGCCAGGCCGTCATCACCAACGGCTGAGGCTGTCGCGATCAGGCGAGGTTGTCGCGATCTCGATCGCTCAGCGGTCCTGAGCGCGACAACCTGCCGAAGTCGCGACAGGCTCAGGAGCCGCTCGCGGCGCGTTCGCGGTAGGCGTCGCGGATGCGGCGCTTGTAGATCTTGCCGTTGTCCTCGCGCGGCAGGTGGTCGACGAAGTCCACGGCGCGCGGGCACTTGAACGGCGCGAGGCGCTCGCGGCAGAAGGCGCGCAGCTCATCGGCCAGCTCGACCGACCCGTCCACCCCCTCGCGCAGCTCGACGACGGCGAGCACCGACTCGCCCCACTCGTCGTCGGGCACACCGATGGTCGCGGCGTCGGCGACCGCGGGGTGCTCGAGCAGCACGGCGTCGGTCTCGGCCGGGTAGATGTTCACGCCACCCGAGATGATCAGGTTGGCGTCGCGGTCGGTGAGGAACAGGAACCCGTCGGCATCGAGGTAGCCCATGTCCCCGAGGGTGAAGCGGTCGCCGCGGAAGGTCTTGGCGGTCTTCGCGTCGTCGCCGTGGTACCGGAAGCGGTCGGTCTCAGGGGACGTGAGCCACACGAGCCCGACCTCACCCACCGGCAACGGGTTCGCATCGTCGTCGCCGACGATCACCCAGCCTTCAGGCAACGGCTTGCCCACGGTGCCAGGTCGCTGCAACCACGTGAGCGAGTCGACGACCGTGCCCGTGCCCTCGGTGGCCGCGTAGTACTCGAAGACGACGGGGCCGAGCCACTCGATGAGCGCCTTCTTCACCGGGACGGGGCACGGGGCCGCGCCGTGCACCACCACGCGCAACGACGACGTGTCGCGACTCGCCTTCACCTCCTGCGGCAACGCGAGCAGGCGGTGGAACATCGTCGGCACCATGTGCGTGTGCGTGACGCCGTGGCGTTCGACGAGCTCGAGCGCGGTCGCCGTGTCCCAGCGGTCCATCACCACGACGGTCGCCCCGCCGTGGAGCGGCATGTGCAGCGAGATCGACAGCGGTGCGAGGTGGTACAGCGGGCCGGTGCAGAGGTGGACGTCGCCCGCCTGGTAGCCGTAGGCGGCAACCGCCGCGTACGCCAGCGGCGTCGGCTTGGCCCGGAACACGCCCTTCGGCCGACCGGTCGTGCCGGACGTGTACATCATCAACCCGCCGAGCACCGGGTCGTCGAGCGCGTCGGGAGATGCGGAGGCGAGCGCGTCGTCGTAGCTCTCGAAGCCCTCGATCGCGCCGCCCAACGCGAGCCGCACGCGCGCCGCCGGCACGTCGACCGACCTCGCCACGTCCCCCAGCTCCGCGTCGGCGATGAACGCTGAGGCCTCGCAGTCACCCGCGATGTACGCGACCTCGTCCGCGGTGAGGTGGCTGTTGATCGGTGTGAGGCGGAAGCCGCCGCGCAGCGTTGCCGCGAAGACCTCGGCGTACTCGACGCGGTTCGTGCTCAGCAGCGCGATGGCGTCGCCCTCGGCGAGACCACGCGACCGCAGCACGCGCACCAGCTGGTTCGCCCGCCGGTCGAGCTGGGCGAAGGTGCGTGAGCCCGACGGCGCCACGACGGCTGCGGTGTCGGGTTGGCGCTCCGCCCACCAGCTGAGCAACGTGCCCTTCGCCGTCTCGGTCACCCACTCCTGCGCGCTCGGCACCATGTCTCAGTCGATCGTGACGGAGAACCGGTACCGAGGACGCCGGTGGTAGTCCTCGAGGTCTTGGAAGCCCTCGGTGGAAGGCGTCAGCTGCACGGCGAGCGAGTCGGCGGTGTAGAAGACCGACTCGATCTGGTCGTCGGTCGCGTCGTTGGGGTCGATGCCACCGGCCAGGATCGCCCTGAGCACCGCGGTGCCGAGCCGGCCCCTCATGAGCCGGTGCATGATCGCCGGCAGCGACTCGGGATCCTTCAGCAGCCACGAGTGGGTCGCTCCGTGGACGACGATCAGCTCACCCTTCGCCCGGCGGGCTGCCGAGCGCGACGTCGACAACGGGACGGCCACGTCGCGGTCGCCGTGGATGGCGAAGAGCGGGATGCGCTGCTCGGCGATGCGCTCGAGCATCCAACGGCTGCCACGGGAGCGCAGGATCGACACAGCCGGGCCCACCATCCGCCACGGGCGCCGTAGGTGACCGATCAACGTCGGCGTCACCAAGCGGCCGAGCTTCCGGGCCTGCTCAGGGTCCTTGAACAGCGGGATGGTCGTGAGCGTGTCGACCGCCAGGGTCACGCCGACGCCGGCCAGCAACGGCGGGCACAGCCGGAACAGGTTCACCATCCGGTCCCACGTGTCGCCGACGATCGCGTCGAGCAGCACCACCGCGATCGCTCGGCGCGGCTCGCGAGCGGCGAGCTCGGTGACGAGGCGCCCGCCCATCGAGTGGCCCGCCAGCACCGCCCGCTCGATGCCGAGGTGGTCGAGCACACGACCGAGCAGTGCCGTGTAGGTCTCCATGCTGGCGGCACCCGTCGGAAGCCCCAGCGTGCCCCCGTGTCCGGCGACGTCGATGGCCACGACCTTGAAGCCGAGGTCGACGAGCCGCGAGAGCGTCTGCGCATACAGGATCCCCTCGGCGCTGAAGCCGTGCACGACGACGAGGGGCACACCCCTGCCGGACACGGCGACACCGACCTCGAAGCCGTCCTCCAGGGTGATGGTGTGCCTTGCCAGCCGCGGCATGGCCAGACGGTCGACGTCGGGCGCGACCGGCGTGGTCGTCGGACCAAGGATCGGGGTCGTGATGTCGCCCGGCACCACACCATCTTGACCGGAGGGTCAGGCCAACGCGCGAATCGGGGTCAGGACATCCCGAGCGCGATGCGGGCGCTGGCGCAATCGCGGTGGATCTGGGCGATGAGCTCCTCCACCGAGTCGAAGCGCTCCTCGCCTCGCAGCCGGGTGACGAAACGGACCTTCGCGAGCTCGCCGTAGAGGTCGCCGTCGAAGTCGAGCAGGTACGCCTCGAGCAAGCGGTAGGGCTGGTCCTCATAGATCGTCGGTCGACGACCGAGCGAGATCGCGGTGCCGTGCACCTCGCCGGACGGGCGCTCGTACCAACCGGCGTAGATGCCGTCGGCCGGCAGCATGATCTCCTCGGGCACCGCCACGTTGGCGGTGGGGAACCCCCAGGTCCTGCCCCGCTCGTCGCCGTGCTCGACCGTGCCCCGCACCTCGTACGGTCGCCCGAGCATGCGGTTCGCGGTCTCCAGGTCGCCGGCCGCGAGCGCCTGGCGGATGGCGGTGGACGACACCCGCTCGGCCTCGTCAGCGGTCGGTTGGCCGTCGACGCCAACCAGCGACAGCGGCAGGACCTCGAAGCCCTTCTCGGCACCGAGGGCTCGGAGGAGCTCGACGTTGCCGCGGCGTTGGTGACCGAAGTGGAAGTCCTCCCCCACCACCAGCAGCTTCGTGTTCAGGCACCCGACGAGCACCTCCTGCACGAAGTCCTCGGCCGACTCCTTCGACCGGGCCTCGTCGAAGTGCAGGACGACGGCGTGGTCGAGGCCGGTCGCGGCGAGCAGCTCGAGCTTCTGGTCGAGGTCGGTCAGCAGACGCGGGGCCGATGCCGGTCGCACCACGCTCGCCGGATGGCGATCGAACGTCACGACCGCCGTCTCGAGGCCGCGCTCGGCGGCCAGTCCGCGGACGGTCGCGATCACCGCCTGGTGCCCGCGGTGCACGCCGTCGTAGGCACCGATCGTGACGGCTGTGCCCCCCGGCGGGCTCGGACACCGGTCGGTGTCGGTCACGATCTCCATCGGCCGCGCAGGCTACCGGTCGCCGGTCTCGCGCCGTCAGCCACCGGCGAGCACGACGGCCGGCTTCGCCGTCGTGCCGCGGTGCTGCTCGTACACGGCGAGCAGCTCCCCGTCCTCGCTCAGCACCGCCCAAGGTCCCTCACCCTCCGCGCCAGGAAGGTCGGCAACCGCGAGCACCTTGCCGTGGTGCACGGCCAGCGCCACCTCAGCGCCGATGCGGACAGCAGGCAGATCGCGCATGGCCTCGGCCGGCGAGAGGACCGACGCCTCGGTCACGGCCTCGATCGGTACGCCCTGCTCGATGGAGAACGAGCCGATCGCCGTGCGCCGCAGGTCGCGCAGGTGGGCTCCGCCGCCGAGCGCGTGCCCGAGATCGGCGGCGAGCGAGCGCACGTAGGTCCCCGACGAGCATCGGACCTCGATGCGCAGCACAGCCGCGTCGTCGGTGGTCTCCACGTCGAAGCGGTGCACGGTCACCGGCCGGGCCTCGCGCTCGACCTCGATCCCCTGGCGGGCCAGCTCATGCAGACGCTTGCCGCCGATCTGCACGGCCGAGACCATCGGCGGCACCTGGAGGATCGACCCGGTCAGCGTCGCGGCGGCGGCACGCGCCGCCTCGATGGTCACGGGTGCCATGTCGTGGGTGGCGACCACATCGCCGGCCGCGTCGAGCGTCGAGGTCTCGACGCCGAGCACGACCTCACCGACGTACGTCTTCGGTTGCGCCGTCAGGAACCGGAGGAGCCGCGTGACCTTGCCGACACCGACCAGCAGCACTCCCGTGGCGTCCGGGTCGAGGGTCCCCGCGTGCCCGACCTTCTTCGTGCCCAGGACGCCTCGCAGCTTGGCCACGACATCGTGGGACGTCCACCCTGCGGCCTTGTCGACGACGACGAGGCCGTCAGGCATCGGGCTCGACGTCGAGGTCGCGCAACACGTCCTCCACCCGTCCGGCCTCGCGCTCCACCGTGTCGGGCTTGAACGCGAGCAGCGGCGTGCGCTTCATGCGGGCCTGCTTCGCGACCGCGGCCTGCAGCCGGATGCGCATCTCCTCGAGCGCCTCGATCACCTCGGCGTCGCGGTCGGCTCCCTCGGGTGTGTCGACGAAGACGGTCGCGTGACGCAGGTCCGGGTCCACGACGACGCTCATGATCGTGACGAGGAGCAGCCGCTCGTCGTCGATGCGCTCGAGCTCGTCCGCGAGGATCTCGTGCACGAGCGCGCTGAGACGCGCCGTCCTCGGGTACGGATGGGCCGGCCTCCGTCGCATGTTCACGCTTCGACCTCAGTACCTGCTACGTGCGTGCGATCTCGCGCTCTTCGAAGGTCTCGATGATGTCGCCGGGCTTGAGGTCCTGGAAGTCGGACAGGCCGATGCCGCACTCGAAGCCGGACTGCACCTCGCGGGCGTCGTCCTTGAACCGCTTGAGCGAGGTGATGGTGCCCTTCCAGATGATCGTGCCCTCCCGGAGGAAGCGGACCTTCGAGCCACGGGTGATGGTGCCGTTCTGCACGTAGCAGCCCGCGATCTTGCCGACGCGGGGGACGGAGAAGATCTCCCGCACCTCGGCGTCGCCGGTGACCACCTCTTCGAACTCGGGGGCGAGGAGGCCGAGCATGGCGTTCTCGATGTCCTCGAGGATCTGGTAGATGATCTCGTAGGTCCGGACCTCGACGTCCTCGCGCTCGGCCAGCTCACGTGCCTTGCGGTCGGGACGGACGTTGAAGCCGATGATCGTGGCGTTCGATGCCGCAGCCAGCTGGATGTCGTTCTCGGTGATGCCACCGACGGCCCGGTGCACGAAGCTGAGCTTCACCTCGTCGCGCTCGAGCTTCTTGAGGCTCTCGGTGAGCGCTTCGAGCGAGCCGGTGACGTCCGCCTTGACGACGAGGTTGAGCGTGGCCGACTCGCCGGCCTGGATCTGGCTGAAGATGTCCTCGAGCCGCGCCCCGCTCGACATGGCGTGGGCGTCACGACCGAGGCCGGCCAGGCGCTGCCAGTGCTCGCGCGTCTCGGCGACGTCGCGTGCCGTCTTCTCATCGGGGGCGACCACGAAGTCGTCACCGGCGCCGGCGACGTCGGACAGGCCGAGCACCTCGACGGGCATCGACGGTCCAGCCTCTTTGATCTGGTTGCCCTTGTCGTCGATGAGCGCACGCACGCGGCCCCAGGCGGGACCGGCGACGAGCGGATCGCCGACCTTGAGCGTGCCCTGCTGCACGAGGATCGTGGCCACGGGGCCACGACCGACGTCGAGGTGGGCCTCGAGGACGACGCCACGGGCGCGACCGGTCTCCGGAGCGACGAGCTCTTCGAGGTCTGCGGTGACGAGCAGCGTCTCGAGCAGATCGTCGATGCCGAGGTTCTGCAGCGCAGACACCTCGACCATCTCGGTGTCGCCGCCCCACGCGTTGGGGATGAGGCCGTGCTCGGAGAGCTGCTGCATGACCCGGTTCGGGTC
>JBEEGB010000217.1:0-3393 GCA_041166585.1 Acidimicrobiaceae bacterium | reverse complement strand
ACAGCGACCAAGCCCAGCAGGTGGAGCGCGCGCACGACAACGCGCTCGACGTCCGCCACCTGGCCGAGGACCGTCTGTGCGCCGCGGCCCTCGCCCTCGGCAACGAGGGCATCGAGTACCGGGTGATCGGCGCGGCGAGCGCGGCGTGGCTCGACTATCCCTCCCCAGGCGTGCGGCCCTTTCGCGAGTCCTCGCTCCTCGTTCACCCCTCGGAGCGCGCCAACGCGGCCCGAGTGCTCCAGGACGCCGCCCTCATTGGCGGTGGGGTGTGCAGCGCCGTCGTGGCGCTGTACACCCCGAGGTTCCTCGATGACGCGGCGGCGACCGAGCTGATCTGGCTCGAGCCTGATCACCTCAGCCTCGACGAGCTCACCCTGCCGACGCCGCCGAGGCCGTTGCGGTTCCTCTTGGCTGGGCTCGAGGCGGCCTCCGGCGGCGACTCACTCGCCTCGTTCCGCGATCTCGCCCAGATGCACCTGGCCAACGACCTCGACAGCGCCGCGACGCTCGCGCTGATCTCCGAGGCGTCGATCGAGGCCGAATTGGCCGGAGCGATCAAGGGTTGCTGGAAGAACCTCGAGCTCGCCGACGTCACGGCCCTCAGCGTGTGGGCGCAGCACCACCGGGACAGGGTGGTGCCGGGGGTCTTGACCGCGTCCCGTCTTCAGCGCGTGCACCGAGTTCGCAAGCGCATCAGGACGGGCAAGGTCTGAGCCTGCGGGCGGTGGTGGCTACGACCCACCGCCCGCGGGCTCACGCCAAGCTGCTGGAGCGCTCGGGTGCTGTTGCGCTCAGCTGGCGGCGATCGGCCAGCGCTCGCCGTGCGCGATGGCGAGCACCGCGGCGGTCACCTCTTGGAGCGAACGTTCCTTGAGCAGGTAGCCGGCTGCACCCGCCTTGCCGGCGAGCGCGACGTCCTCCGGGCTGTCGCTCACGGTCAACATCAACACCTTGGTCGACGGCACCAGCGCGCTGAGCGCCTGGGCCGCTTGCAGACCGCTGCTCCCCGGCATGCGCACGTCGAGCAACGCCACGTCGGGCCGCACCCGCAGCGCCGCGACGATGGCGTCATCCCCGTTCTCGGCCTCCGCCACCACGGCGATCGGCGTGGGTGACGACTCGAGCACGATGCGCAACCCGCGCCGGAAGTGCATCTGGTCATCCGCGATCAGGACGCGTACGGGGGCGTCCGACGACGTGTGCCGCCGAGCAGCGCCGAGCGTCTCGACTGCGGAGATCTGACGCCCCGGCCTCGGTGTCATCGCAGACCCTCCCAGCTCCTGGTCCCTACTGTCTGTGGCCTCAATTGCACGAATCGTACTAGTCCGACCAAAAGGGTCGCAATGGGTTCGGGTGAGGACGGCGGCCTGTCTACTCGAGGACCGTGGGGATCGGCGGTGCCTCGCTGTCATGGGGATCTGCGACCTCGTCCCGGTTCCGGCCGCCGGCCTTGGCGCGGTACAGCGCCTTGTCGGCCAGCGCCAGGGTGACCGCAGGGCTGCGGTGTTCGGTGTGCAGCGCGATCCCCGCGGAGAACGTCGTCGGCGCACCCTTCGCGGCCCACGCCTGGCGCAGGCGGGACAGGAAGGCGTGCGCTCCCGCCTCACCCGAATCGGCGAGGACCATGGCGAACTCCTCTCCTCCGTACCGCGCGACGCAGTCTCCCGTCCTCGCGATCTCGCGCAAGCAGGACCCGAGGTCGGACAGGGCCCGGTCGCCCGCGGCGTGACCGGAGCGGTCGTTGACCTCCTTGAAGTGGTCCAGGTCGAGCAGGACCACCACGTCCCCCGGTTCCATCTCATCGAGCGCTCTCGCGTAGCGGCGACGGTTGGCGAGCTGGGTCACCGGATCGGTGTCGGCTTGCTCGGTCAGACGCGCCGCGTCGCGGACCGCCTCGAGCGCGCTGCCCGCCTCACCGACCAGCAAGGTCGCGGTCCGGCGCTCCGATCGACTCAGCCGGGGCCGCCCCCGGTGCCATCCGACGACCAACACGCCCATCCTCCCCATCTCGCCCGGCAACGGGATGAACGCCATCGACTGCGCGTGCGGTGCGCTCGACAGCCCTGCGGTGAGCTCAGGAGACCGGCTCGCGTCCGGCACGAAGATCGTCCGGCCCGTGTCGAGCGCGAGGCCGGGCCCGCTCTGATCGTCCTGGGTGTCGAGGGTGTAGTCGCCCACCGCCACCGGGAAGCTGCGCTGGCCTCGGTTGACGAGACGCCGAGACCCTGCCCCTTCGGCCACGAGCACGCAGGTCACGTCGGCGTCGAGCAGCTCTGCTGCGAGCCCGGCTGCGAGGTCGGCGGTCTCGTGCTCCTTGTGCGTGGCGCCGAGTGCGGCGGCAGCGCCGATGAGCCCTTCGAGGCTCTTCTCGTACGCGCGGTGCCGGCGCATCGTCTCGGCCAACGACACCCCGACCAGGGCCCACAGCGGTACGGCGATGAGCAGCTGCACCACGTTCTGGTTGGGATCAGCGGTCGTCGCGATCCAGTAGGACGTCGCCGCGACCGGCAGCGCGAACAACGTGGCGGCGCGCACCTGGGTGAAGCCGATGTAGATGAACGTCAACGTGTACAGCGCCTGGTAGCTGGTGATCGCGCCGGGCGACTCCCGTCCGGCCACGGCCATCAGGACGTAGGCACCGAACGGCAGCACCAATGCGGCCCGCTCGTCCCACCGCTGCCACGGGAGGAACGGCACGACGCATCCGGCGAGGACGGCGACCCCCGCGGCGATGGCCAGCGGCGCCGTCCGAACGCCCCGTGGCAACGCCCACATCGTGGCGAGGACGACCAGGCCGGCGCCGACGTACAACGCCGCGCCGAGCCGCGCCGACCAGACGCGCTGCTCCGCGGATGAAACACCTTCCACCGGTTCGAGTCCTACCCAGCCGAACACCCTGCCGTGAGAGTACGTCTCCGCGTGCCGGCCGCGTAGCATGGCCGCCGAGATGAGCACCCGCAGGTTGATCGTCGCCGCACTGCTGTGCGGGCTGGCGATCCTCGTGGCCTTCACGACACAGGTGCTGTTGATCCGGTAGCGCTCTGACGGGCTGACGGTCGTCAGCACGCACTTCGCCTGTCGCGCATCCGATCCCTCATCGAGAGAGTGTCGAGAGCGCGGTCTCCGCGTCCCCGAGTGAATGAGCTTTTCGGGCGAAGTGGTTAAAGGCGGTTGGCGCGCGAGTCGATGAAGAGAGCCCACACCCGCGTCCGGTGTGGCCGTCCCTGCCAGTCGACATCGCCGCGAGGAGCAGTTCTTGTTCGCCACCCGACCCAAGCACCTCCCGCGGATCGTCGTCGGTCTGCTGGTGCTGCCGGTTCTCCTCGCCGTGTTCAACCCTGTGTCCGGCCATGCGGCGGGTCCCAGGGCGTGTGTGAGTGTGCGTTCGGGGTT
>JBEEGB010000216.1:0-5234 GCA_041166585.1 Acidimicrobiaceae bacterium | reverse complement strand
CATCGGGCTCACCGCCGAGGAGCAGTACCGGGTGCTAGACGGCGCGGCATCTGGGCTTCGCCTCGGGCTCGAGGCCCACGTCGTCACGTGGGCGCAGCAGCGGGCCATGGTCGAACGTTGGTTCCGGAACGCCGCGGAGCTGGTGGCGACGGAGGGCGTCGTCGAAGCGCTGCGCCTGGTGAAGGACGATGGTGAGGTCGCCCGCATCGAGGCCGCGGCCACGATCGCCACCGACGCGCTGCGCGGGCTGCTGCCCCGGCTGTTCGAGCGTCCGACGGAGAACGACTTCGGGCTCGAGCTCGACACCGCCATCCGGCGCCTCGGTGCCGAGGGCACCTCGTTCGACACGATCGTCGCGGCCGGGCCCAACGGCGCCAAGCCCCACCACCGGGCGGCGGGATCGTCTCGGAGGATCGAGGAGGGCGACCTCGTGGTGGTCGACTACGGCGCGCTGGTCGATGGCTACTGCTCGGACATGACCCGCACGTTCTGCATCGGGGAGCCCTCCCCGGTGCAGCGAAGGATGCTCGATGTCGTGACGGCCGCGCAGGCCGCTGGCGTCGCGGTGGTCGCCGCCGGCGCGGAGACGAAGGCCGTCGACGACGCCTGCCGCGCACTGATCGGCGAGGCCGGCTGGGCCGAGGCGTTCTCGCACGGGACCGGTCACGGCGTCGGCCTCGAGATCCACGAGGACCCGAGGGTGTCGTGGTCGACGACTGCTACGCTCGCACCCGGTCACGTCGTCACCGTCGAACCTGGTGTGTATCTCCCGGAGCACGGTGGCGTCCGCATCGAGGACACGGTCGTCGTCACCCAGGACGGTTGCCGCCCTCTCACCCACGCCCCCAAGGACCCGGATCCACACCGATGGCCATCAGCACCAACGACCTGAAGAACGGCATGAGCCTCGACCTTCCCGATGGGCTCTTCCAGGTGGTTGAGTTCCAGCACGTGAAGCCGGGCAAGGGCGGAGCGTTCGTCCGCACCACGCTCAAGAACCTGCGCAACGGGGCGGTGGTCGACCGCACGTTCCGCGCGGGGGAGAAGCTCGACCAGGCGATGATCGACAAGCGCGACATGCAGTTCCTGTACCGAGATGGGGAGGAGCTCGTCTTCATGGACAACGTCAGCTACGAGCAGCTCCACGTCGGCCCCGCCGCCCTCGGCGCCGCCGCGAGCTACATCGTCGATGGCTCAACGGTCGTGCTCCAGATGTACGGCACCGAGATCGTGGGCACCGAGCTGCCCGCCGCCGTCGAGCTCACCGTCTCCGACACCGAGCCCGGGGTGCAGGGCGACCGGGTGAGTGGTGCCCGCAAGCCCGCCACCTTGCAGACCGGCCTGGTCCTGCAGGTCCCGCTCTTCGTGAACGTGGGCGACCGCCTCAAGGTCGACACTCGCTCCGGCGAGTACATCACGCGGGCCTAGGGCGCCCTCGCGTGGAAGGGCGGAGGGAAGCCCGCGAGCGTGCGCTCGAGCTGCTGTACGAGGCCGACGCCAAGACCACGACGGCCACGGCGGTGATCGACGGGCTGCCGGTCGACCCCGACAGCTACGCATCCGCCATCGCCATCGGGGTCGACGAGCACGTCGCCGAGCTCGACGAGCTCTTGCAGCGTCATGTCCAAGGATGGACGATCGACCGCATGGCCGTGCTCGATCGCACGTTGCTGCGCATGGCGGCCTACGAGCTCGCCTACGAGCCGTCGGTGCCCGTCGCTGTCGTCATCAGCGAAGCCGTCGAGCTCGCGAAGCAGTACTCGACCGAGGAATCAGGGCGGTTCGTCAACGGCGTGCTGGGCAGCGTCGCCAAGGAGGTGCGCCGAGATGGCTGAGGGTGGTCCGATCGAGTGCCTCGTCCTCGACATGGACGGGGTCGTTCGCCATTGGGACCGCGATCACTTCGAGGAGTCGGCGGCCAAGCTGGGCTTGTCGGCCGACGAGCTGGCCGCGATCGCGTTCGAGGAGGAGCTGCTGGCCTCGGCCATGATCGGCGCGATCAGCGCGGAGCGCTGGAGCGAGGAGATCGGGCGCCGAGCGGGTGAGCGCCACGGCTGCGCCCCGGATCTCGCCGCGTCTGCGTTCCTCGGCCTGGGCTGGTGGCTGGACGATGACGTCGTGTCGCTGATCCAGGTCGTCCGCTTGCACGGCACCAAGGTCGTGCTGTTCAGCAACGCGTCGACGCAGCTCGAGAGCGACCTCGCCTCCTGCGGGCTCGACGCCGAGGTCGACGCGGTCGTGAGCTCGGCCCGCATCGGCCTCGCCAAGCCCGATCCGGCGGCCTTCCTGGAAGCGGCCAGGATCGTCGCCGTGCCACCGGCGCGGTGCCTCTTCGTGGACGATCGGGCGGACAACGTCGAAGGTGCGAGGCAGGCAGGGATGCGCGCCGCCGTCTTCACGGGCGTCGATGACCTGGAAGCGTTGCTCGTGGCGGAAGGTCTTGTGGGTGGCGCTGCCCCTACCTGATCCGCCCTTGGAGGACGAGGTTGTGGTGCTGCGACCGTGGAGCGTCCACGACGTCGATGCGCTCGTGGATGCTTGGGCCGACCCCGAGATCCAGAAGTGGACGTTGGTGCCCGGGGCGAGGAGCGCGGCCGACGCGCTGCGCTGGATCAGCGCCGAGCAGCTGCGCCGCGACCGGGCCTTGGCCCTCGACCTGGTGATCGCCAGCGCCGGGGACCAGAGCCGGCTGCTGGGCGAGGTCGGCATGGTGCCGCTGGCCGGTGGGCCATCCCGCGCCGAGCTCGGCTGGTGGGTCGCGCCCGAGCATCGCCGTCAGGGCATCGCCACCCGCGCCGTCGCCCTGTTCGCCGGCTGGCTCCGGGAGGCCCTCGAGCTCTCCGATCTCTTCGCCGAGGTCGACATGGACAACCCCGCATCCGTCTGGGTCGCCGAATCGGCCGACCTCCGCCTCCGCATCCGCTGAGGCCTGGTACCCTTCACGCCTGACCGTGAAGCGGGTCCTGTGAGGCCCGCACGGACAGGAAGGAAGCCGCTTGGCTGAACGCGAACGCCGTACGACGCCCCCCTACGGGGGCGTTTTTGTTTCCCGGAGCCGGGTGATGGAGGCGGAGGACGTCCAGCGAGCCGTGTGGCGCATGGCGCACGAGATCGTCGAGCGCAACCACGGCCTGGTCGACGTCCTCCTCATCGGGCTCCAGACCGGCGGGGTGCCGCTGGCGCACCGGCTGGCCGACGCCCTCGAGAAGATCGAGGGGACCCGGCCCGAGGTCGGCACGCTCGACGTTGCGCTCCACCGCGACGACATCGGTCTGCGGCCGGTGCTCCCCGAGGCGGTGACGTCGATCCCCTTCGACCTGAGCGGCGCCATCGTCGTGCTCGTGGACGACGTGCTGTTCACGGGACGCACGATCCGCGCCGCGCTCGACGCGGTCACCTCGTTCGGACGGCCGCGGGCCGTGCAGCTGGCGGTCATGGTCGACCGGGGCCACCGGGAGCTGCCCATCCGGCCCGACTACGTCGGGAAGAACCTCCCGACCCGGCGGGACGAGGTGGTCGACGTGAACGACGACGGTGTCGAGCTCGGCGAGACGGTGAAGTAGCCGTGCGCCACCTCCTCTCCATCGACGACCTCGGCGGCGCCGCCGGCATCGAGCGGGTGCTCGAGCTCACCGACTCCTTCGTCGAGGTCAGCGGGCGCCAGATCCCCAGGGTGCCTGCGCTGCGCGGCAAGACCGTCGTGTGGCTCTTCTACGAGGACTCCACCCGCACCCGTCTCAGCTTCGAGCAGGCCGCCAAGCGGCTGTCCGCCGACACGATGAACTTCAGCGTCAGCACGTCGTCGGTGAAGAAGGGCGAGTCCCTTCGAGACACGGTGCAGACCATCGAGGCCATGGGCGTCGACGGCATCGTCGTGCGCCACGCCTCCGCGGGAGCGCCGTGGCAGATCACCCAGTGGGTCGACGCGTCGGTGATCAACGCCGGCGACGGATGGCACGAGCACCCCACCCAGGCGCTCCTCGACTGCTACACGATCCGCAAGCACCTGGGTTCGGTCGCGGGTCGCCGCATCGCGATCGTGGGTGACATCAAGCACTCGCGCGTGGCCCGCTCGGACGTGCTCGCGTTCGCAGCCCTCGGCGCCGAGGTCACGCTCGTCGCCCCGCCCACCTTGCTCCCGCCCAACCTCGACGGCTGGCCTGTCCAGGTGAGCCACGACCTCGACGCCGTACTGCCCAAGGCCGACGTCGTCTACCTGCTGCGCATGCAGCGCGAACGCATGACGGAGGCCCTCCTGCCCTCGCTTCGGGAGTACACCACGCTCTACGGCCTCACCAAGCGCCGGGTCGACAAGCTCGACCCCAGCGCGCTGGTGATGCACCCCGGACCGATGAACCGCGGCGTCGAGATCGCCGCCGAGGTGGCCGAGCTGCCGCGGTCGGTCATCGTCGACCAGGTGCGTAACGGCGTCGCGGTGCGCATGGCGGTCCTCTACCTCCTCCTGGGAAGCGGAGCCGAGCTGTGACGACAGTGCTGAAAGGTGGACGGGTCATCGACGCGACGGGGGAGCGGCGCGCCGACGTGGTGGTCGGTGACGAAGGTCGCGTCGTCGCGGTCGGAGTCGAGCTCGACGCGGACGTCGTGATCGATGCGAGCGGGTGCGTCGTCGCCCCAGGTCTCGTCGACCTCCACGCCCACCTGCGTGAGCCGGGCCGTGAGGAGAGCGAGACGGTCGAGACGGGTTCGCGGGCGGCTGCGCTCGGCGGGTTCACCTCCGTCGTCGCCATGCCCAACACCGAACCGGCCATCGACGGCGCCGCCGTCGTGCGCGAGGTGCTCGAGCTCGGCAAGCGCGCCGGGCTCGTCGACGTCCGCTGCGCGGGCGCCATCACGGTCGGCCGCAAGGGCGAACAGCTGGCGCCGATGGCTGAGATGGCCGAGCTGGGCGTGCGGCTCTTCACCGACGACGGCAACGGCGTGCAGGACAACCGGCTCATGCGCCGGGCGCTCGAGTACGCCTCCGGCCTCGGGGTCACGCTGGCCCAGCACTGCGAGGACGAGTCGCTCGCCGCGGGCGGCCACATGAACGAGGGCGTGTGGTCGAGCCGGCTCGGCGTCCCTGGCATCCCCGCAGCCGCCGAGGAGCTGATGGTCGCTCGAGACATCGAGCTCGCCCGCCTCACCGGCGCCTCGGTCCACTTCCAGCACCTGTCGACGGCCCGTGCTGTCGCGATGGTCCGCGCCGCGAAGGCCGCCGGCCTGTCGATCACCGC
>JBEEGB010000215.1:0-3923 GCA_041166585.1 Acidimicrobiaceae bacterium | reverse complement strand
CGACCCGAACCAACCCCAGACGCTGCTAGAGGTGCCTCGTCCCGACGTGCTCACCACGTTGCTCGACAAGTGGGCGACCCAGCGCAAGAAGGTCAAGGTGCTGTTCGTGCTCGACGTCTCGGGCTCGATGGGCGAAGACGTGGGCAACGGCCAGACGCGACTCGACCTCGCCAAGCAAGCATCCATCGACGCGCTCGACCTCTTCAGCGCGGACGACCAGCTCGGCTTGCGGATCTTCTCCAACGGGCTCGGCGACGCGCAGGACCAGAACTCACTCGACCTCCTCCCCTATGGCCGCGTCGCCGACCAGCGCGAGCGGTTGCGCTCCGCGATCTCTGGCCTCTTCCCGACCAACGGCACACCGCTCTACACCGTCGCCGAGTCGAGCTATCAGAAGGCCGTCGACGAGTTCGACCCCACGCGGATCAACGCGGTCGTGCTGCTGACCGACGGTCAGAACGACGACGGCACCCCTGACGACGACAACCAACAGCTCCAGTCGCTGCTGCAGAAGCTCCGCTCGGGTGGCGAGGGACAGGCCTCGAAGCCGGTGAGGGTGTTCACGATCGCCTACAGCGCGGACGCGGGACGCGACGTCCTCAGGCAGATCGCGGAGGCGGCGAGCTCTGCGTCCTACAACGCGAGCGATCCGAAGTCGATCAGCTCGGTGCTCAACGCTGTGGTATCGAACTTCTGATGGCGTACGACCAGATCCGCGTCGAGCGGCGGAGCGACGTGGCGTTGGTGACCCTCGATCGGCCCGACCGCCTCAACGCGTGGACGCCGCACATGGCTGAGGAGCTGGCCGACGCGTTCGGCACCGCGAACGAAGACCCGGATGTCGGCGCGATCGTCGTAACGGGCGAAGGTCGCGGGTTCTGCGCAGGCGCGGACATGGAGGCGACGTTCTCCGTGCGCATCGGCGGGGGTGACCCGGGCACCAACACCGCGGGCGGCGAGGGAGGCATGCCGGCCGGTCTCGACTGGGTCGACCTCTGCCGCACGTCCAAGCCGCTCATCGCCGCGGTGAACGGCGCCGCCGTCGGGATCGGCATGACGATGATCCTGCCGTTCGACGTGATCGTCGCATCCGAGTCCGCCCGGTTCGGGATGCTCTTCATCAAGGTCGGCCTCGTCCCCGAGCTCGCCTCGACGTACTACCTCACGCAACGGATGGGCTTCGGTCGAGCGAGCGAGATGTGCTTGTCGGGCCGGCTCTGGTCGGCGGCTGAGGCGCTCGCCGGAGGCCTCGTCGAGCGCGTGGTGCCGGCCGATCACCTGCTCGACGAGGCGCTGGCGCTGGCCGGCACCATCGCGGCCAACCCAGCCCCGCAGCTCCGGATGATCAAGCAGCTTCTGACCGAGAACAGCACCGATGGCGATCTCCACGCGGTCCAGCGGCGCGAGAGCGCGCTGCTCCGCGACTGCTGGAAGACCCCGGAGCACGCCGAGGCCGTCGCTGCGTTCATGGAGAAGCGCGCTCCGGCCTTCCCGCCGCGTCAGCATTGACCCATGGCGAGGCTGACGTTCCGCGACCGGTTCTTCACGCCCAGGGTCGCTCGCGCCATCACCTCACCGCTCGGCATCCTGCTCGCCGGCGCAGGCGCGTCCGTGGGCATCCTCACCGGGCTGCCCCTCGTGGTCGCGGCGGGCATCGGGGCGGCCGCGTGGGTCGGTCGGGTGGCGGTCGCGGTGCCGAGGGCGCCGGTCGGCGACCACATCGACGCGCTCGCGTTGAACGATCCGTGGCGCCGCTTCGTCTCCAGCGCGCAGCAGGCCCAGAACCGCTACACCGAAGCCGTGCGCTCGTCGCGGCCCGGTCCGTTGCGGGATCGGCTGACGGAGATCGGGGGGAGGGTCGACGATGCGGTGCAGGAGTGCTGGCGCATCGCGAAGCAGGGCCAGCTGATCGCCGACGCGTGCACCAAGGTCGACGTCTCGCAAGCGCAGAAGGAGCTGTCTGACGTCGAGGCCCAGCTGGGCGGGACGACACCCGACCCGGAGAGCACCGTCGGCGGCACGGTCATCGCGCTGCGCGCCCAGCTGGCGTCGGCAGCCCGGATGACGGCAACGGTGACGGACGCCCGCGACCGCCTGCGTCTCCTCGACGCCAGGCTCGATGAGGCGGTCGCCCGCGCCATCGAGCTGTCGGTGCAGGGCGGCGACGTGAAGGACCTGGGCGGGCTGGGCGACGACGTCGAGGGCGTCGTCGGCGACATGGAGGCGCTCCGCCAAGGGCTCGAGGAGGCCGACCACCCCGCGCCCGGTCTCGCGTGACCCGAACGAGGTGGGCGCACCTCGCGGGCACGCGGGAGCGCGCCGCGGCCGGGCCGGACACGGACGCCGCCCTGGTGCGCTCCTCCGCGTGGGTCGGTGTCGGCACGGCCCTCAGCCGGGTGACCGGGCTCGCCCGAACCGCGGTGCTGGCGTACGTGCTCGGCAACACCGTCCTGGCGAACAGCTACAACCTCGCCAACACGACACCGAACATCATCTACGACCTCATCCTCGGTGGCGTGCTCTCCGCCACGCTGGTGCCGGTCTTCGTGGAGCGGTTCGAACGGGACGACCGCGACGGGATCGATGCGGTGTTGAGCCTCACGATCGCGGCGCTCACCGTGCTCACGATCGTCTCGGTGCTGGCCGCGCCATGGATCTTCCGCGCCTACACGTGGGCCGCGGGGAGCGACGCGGCTGAGCTCGAGCGCGCCGGCGTGCCGCTCTTGCGCCTGTTCCTCGTCCAGGTGCTGTTCTACGGCCTGAGCGCGCTGGGCGCGGCGCTGCTCAATGCGCGTCGCAGGTTCGCCGCGCCGGCGTTCGCGCCGATCCTCAACAACGTCGTCGTCTGCGTCGCGCTCGTGTGGTTCGCCCACCGCGCCGGCCGCAACCCATCGGTCGACGCCGTCGTGCACGACGCGACGTTGCTGTGGCTGCTCGGCGCGGGCACCACGTTGGGCATCGTGGTCATGACCGTGGCGCTGTGGCCCTCGTTGCGTCGAGCCGGCATCCGCTGGCGCTGGCGGTTCGAGCCGCGCAACCCCGCGGTGCGCAAGGTGGCGTCGCTGTCGGGCTGGACGTTCGCGTACGTCATGGCCAACCAGATCGCGCTGGTGATCGTCTTGGCGTTGGCCGCTCGCGACAAGGCTGTGCCGGCCTACACGTACGCGTTCATCTTCTTCCAGCTCCCGTACGGCCTCTTCGCCGTGTCGCTCATGACGACCTACACACCCGAGCTGTCGTCGGCCGCAGCCAACGATGACATGAGGACGTTCCGCGACCGGTTCTCGTCGGGACTGCGGCTCATGACCTTGGTGGTGCTGCCGTCCGCAGTTGGCATGGGCGTGCTGGCCCGTCCCCTCGTGGTGAGCTTGCTCGGCCATGGCTCCTTCACCGTCGACGCACAGCTGCTCACCGCCGACGTCCTGACCAACTTCGCGGCCGGGTTGCTGGGCTTCTCCGTGTACCTCTTCACGCTTCGCGCGTTCTACGCCATGCACGACACCCGAACGCCCTTCCTGCTCACGGTGTTCGAGAACGTGGTGAACGTCGTCCTCGCCTTCGCCCTCTTCGACCGATACGGCGTGCAGGGCCTCGCGTTCGCGTACTCGGCTGCGTACGTCGCGGCCGCGCTCGCGGCTCTCATCGCCCTTCGCCGCCGCATCGGGCTGCTGGGCGGGAGGCAGCTGGGTGCGTCCACCTTGAAGATCACCGTCGCCAGCGTCGCGATGGGCGTCGTCGTCTGGGCTGTCAGCCACGCCGTGGGCGCCCCCTTCGGCTCGGGCGCGGCCGTCCGACTCGCCCTCGGCGTCATCGTCGGCGCGGTCGTGTACGGCGCGCTCGCCTTCGCGTTGAGGGTGGAGGAGGCGCGGGAGGTCGTCGCCCGGCTCGCCCGCAGGTGATCTAACGTCCCCCGCATGATCAAG
>JBEEGB010000214.1:0-5881 GCA_041166585.1 Acidimicrobiaceae bacterium | reverse complement strand
TCAGGCCAGAGGAAGGCGAGCATCGCGTCGAGCATGTTCAGCTCGATGTGCTGGCCGCCGTGACCGCGCTCGCGGGCGAGCAGCGCTGCGAGCACGCCCTGCACCGCGGTGTAGGAGGTGATCTTGTCAGCGAGGAACGTCCGAATGGGTTCGGGCTGACCCGTCAGGTAGTCGTGCTGGACGATCGGCGCGCCCGAGTACGCCTGGACGACGTTGTCGTACGCCGGCCGGTCCTTGTAGGGGCCGGTGGTGCCGAACCCGCTGAGGGACACGTAGACGATCCCCGGGTTCCGCGCCCGCACGACGGGCTCGCCGACGCCGAGCCGGTCGGTGACACCAGGACGCGTGTTGGTGATGAAGACGTCCGCCGTGTCCAGCAGCTTCAGCATCGCGTCGACACCGGCGGGCGTCTTCAGGTCGAGGACGATCGCCCGCTTCGAGCGGTTGCAGGTGGCGAACAGCGCCGACATGCCACCGCTCGACGTGCCCGTGTAGCGCATGACGTCGCCGAGGCCGGGAGGCTCGACCTTGATGACGTCTGCCCCCATGTCGCCCAGCTGCATGGCGGCCAGCGGCCCGGTGATCATGGTCGCCAGCTCGACCACCCGGTAGCCGGCGAGGGGTCCCTCGCTCATTTGGCTGCGGTCTTCGCCTCTTGCTCCTCGTTGTGGCGGGCGATCGAGCTCATGATGGCGGCGCCGACCTCACCGATGAACTTGGGCCGGTTCTCGGCCGCCCAATCACGCGAGGTGGTGGTCGACTCGGCCGACCCTTGGAACTCGGGGAACACGTAGCGCGCCATGAGCTCGTAGGAGTGACGCGTCGCGTCGGTGTCGGCCCAGTCGGTCGCCATCTGGAGGAACGTGCCGAAGCCGCCGCCCGACTGGTCCCACAGGCGCTGGATCTGCGCGATCGCGTCCTCGACGGTGCCGATCACCGCGAAGCCCGAGGCGTTGATGGCGTCGGCCATGTCGGCGGCGTTGTCCGTGTCGGGTGCGATGGGCAGGGCGGCGACGCGCTGGAAGTAGTCGATCCACTCGGCGAGCCCGAAGTCCACGTCGCGGTAGGCCTGCTCCTTGGTGTCGGCGATGTGCATCGGGCCGACGAGCCGCCACGCCTGGCGATCCATGGTGGTGTCGAAGTCAGCGGCGCGCTGCTCCGCGATGCCCCAGTTGTAGCCGAGCATGTCGAAGCCCTGGGTGTTCGTGGCGCCGATGGAGAGCAGCGACACGCCGAAGCGGCCGGCGGCACGCGCACCGGTGGGGGAGACCTGTGAGGCCACGGCCACCTCGAAGTGCGGGGTGCTGTACGGCCGCAGGTTGAGGCGGGCGTCCGAGAGCGTGAACCACTCCGTCTCGATCGACACGGGCTCGTCGCTGCGCAGCAGGAGCAGGATCGCCTCGAGGGCCTCCTCCATGCGGTCGCGCTGCTTCGCCACCTCGATGCCCATCATGAACGCGTCGGACGGCAGCGAGCCGGGGCCGACCCCCATCATCACGCGGCCGCGGGTGAGGTGGTCGAGCAGCACCATGCGGTCGGCCAACATGAGCGGGTGGTGGTAGGGGAGCGAGCTCACGCCGGTGCCGAAGCGGATGTTGCGGGTGCGCTCCGCGGCCGTGGCGATGAACACCTCGGGACTGGCGATGATCTCGTAGCCGGCCGAGTGGTGCTCGCCGATCCAGGCCTCGTCGAAGCCGAGCTTGTAGAGGTGCACGATGAGGTCGAGGTCGCGCTCGAGCGCAAGCGTCGGGTTCTGCCCGACCGGGTGGAAGGGCGCGAGGAAGATGCCGAACTTGAGCGGCCAAGGGCGGGTCATGGGCCGACGGTAGAGATCACTTGACCGCGCGGTCAAGTGATGGGCACCGCTACTCGTCGAGCAGGTCCGGTTGCAGGGCCACGATCCAGTCGTAGAGCGGCTGGAACGACAACCAACCGGCCAGCGGGCTGCCCACCTGCATCGCGGTCATGGCCGCCATCTCGTCGTCGATCAGCACCGGCTTGCCCGCGGCTTCGGCGAGCAGCTGCGCCTGGCACGACCGCTCCATCGTGATGAACCACCACGCGGCCTCGTCCACCGAGCTGGTGCCCACCGTGAGCAGACCGTGGTTGGAGAGGATGGCAGCCTTGCCGTCGCCCAGCGCGTGCGCGATGCGCTTGCCCTCCTCGAGGTCGAGCACGACGCCGGTGTAGTCGTCGAACACCGAGTGGCTGTTGTAGAACGCGCACGCGTCCTGCGTGAGCGGATCGAGGCGGCGCCGGAACGTCGACCACGACTTGCCGTACACCGAGTGCGCATGGGCGGCGGCGACGACATCGGGCCGGGCCGCGTGCACCTGGGAGTGGATCGCGAACGCGGCCGCGTTGACCGGCCAATTGCCGTCGACGACCGTGCCGTTGTCGTCCACGAGGATCAGGTCCTTCACGCGGATCTGCTTGAAGTTCATGGCGAACGGGTTGACCCAGAAGTGGTCGAGCAGCTCGGGGTCACGCGCGGTGATGTGACCGGCGACGCCCTCGTCGAAGCCGAACGCGCCGAAGAGCCGCAGCGAGGCGGCGAGGCGCTGCTTGCGGTGACGGCGTTCTTCCTCGACGGAAGCGAACTCCGGCAACGTGTGCGGCTGGCGATCGGACGGCATGGATCCCTCTCCTTCTGTCTGACGTGGAAAGTGTACGAGTTCGTCGCTCAAGGCTGCGATCCCGGTGCCGACGGGGGAGGGTGACGTTCGGCGGAGACGAGCTGGGCCTGCAGCGTGAGCGACGGCGCCTCCGAGCGGTCGTGGCTGACGACGATGAGGGCATGCGGCAGCTCCTCGCGGCGGTCCTCGAGCTGGACGGCTGGGAGGTGCGGTGTGCGTCCGACGGCGACGAGGCCGTCAGCATGTCGGCGGGCTACGAACCCGACGCCGTCTTCCTCGACGTGAAGATGCCGGGCTCCGACGGCATCTCCGCGCTTCGCCGTCTGCGGGAGTCCGAGTCCGGACGGGACTGCGCCATCGTGATGGTGTCCGGCTCTGATGATCCCCGCGCGCAGTCGGCCGCGGCGGATGCGGGGTGCGACGACTACCTGCTGAAGCCGTTGGCCATCGACGACGTGTCGAAGCGCGTGCTCCGCCTCGTCACCGGGGCCAGTCAACGGGTGGAGTGACCGGCTGCCCCCGAAGAGGTGGCTCCCAACCCTCGTCGTCGATGTGCCGGCGGACGACGCGCGCCGGTGCGCCCGCCACCACGCAGAAGTCGGGTACGTCGCCGCGCACGACAGATCCCGCGGCCACCGCGACGTTGCGACCGATGCGCGCGCCGGGCAGGACGATGGCACCCGTGCCCAGCCAGCAACCCGGTCCGATCACCACCGCATCCTCGGTCGGGAACTGCCGGCCGATGGGCAAGGTCACGTCGGCGTACACGTGGTTCTGGTCGGTGATGTACACGTAGGGACCTGTCGTCACGTCGTCGCCGATGTCGATCGACAGATGGCCGACGATGCAGCTTCCCCTCCCGATGTTGCAGCGCTCACCGATGCGGATCACCGGGTCGCGCTCCATGACCTGTCCCGGCCACATGCCAGCCGACATGCTCACATGCGGGCCGATCAGGGTCCGCGCGCCGATGTGGATCCAGCGTTCGCCGAACACGGCTCCGGGCGGGAAGGAGATGCAGCTGCCCGTGCCCATGTGCCCGAAGCGCCGCCCGCGCTCGTCGTCCGGTGACACCGCCCCGACGTCGCTGATCCAACCCCACGCACGTTGGATCACACCGGCCGCGAGGTTCCGGGCTCGGGGCGAGAGCTCGGACGGGCGGAACACCTCGGCGACCGTAGTCACCGTTGCTCGGGCATCGCATCCCTTGAGTCTCGGGCCGGTTGTGCCGATGAGATCCTCAGAAGACGACGGGAGGGGCCCCGATGAGAGTGCTGGTGGTGGATGACGACACGTTCATGCGGGTGACGCTCTCGATCGAGCTGTCCGACGTGGAGCTGGTGGAGGCCGGGCGCATCGGCGAGGCCGACGAGCTCGCCAAGCGCATGTCGTTCGACGCGGCGATCATCGACCGGCGTCTCGGTGACGGCGACGGCATGGAGCTCGTCCGCCGGCTCCGCTCGCGCACCCGAACCGCCAACGTGCCCGTGCTCGTGGTGACCGCAGGCCACGACCCGGCCGAGGAGGCAACCGTGCTTCGCGGCGGCGCCGACGCCTACCTCGCCAAGCCGTTCGAAGCCGCCGACCTGCTCACCGAGATCGATCGTGTGCTGGCCATCCCCGAGGATCGGCGCCGCAGCCAACGGCGCGAGGCCGCAGCCCGCGTGCAGCGCGACCAGGAGGCGTGTGTCGGCGTCATCGCGCCGGCCTCCGAAGCGGCGCCTGCCCCCGCGCCTGCGGAGAGCACCGAGCGGCGCGGTTGGTTGCGACGGCGCGACGAGCGCAGCCGCCACTAGCACGAGCTCCTTCGGGCTACGTCGCCTTCGGGCGCAGGACCTTCGCCAGCCCGGCGAGCAGGCAGAGCCCGCCGTACACGCCGACCACCGACCAGACGAGACCGTCAGCCGCGTCGTCGAGGTAGCGCACGTACAGGCGCCCGCAGGCGACGGCCAGTGGGATCGTCAGGAGCACGAGCCGGGTGGGGGAGTGGCGGACGATCCCGCGCTGCTCGCCGAGGAACTCGATGACCGACGGGAGCGGCAGCGTCCAGAGCAACCACGGGTCGAGGGTTCGTGGCCACGAAGCGACGAGGCCGAGCACGAGCGCCGCGACGAGCGACACCGGGTACAGGACGGCGCAGCGCCGGCAGATCCGCCGCTGGCCGACCACGATGCAGCGGTCGTACTCGTCGGGTCGGTGATGGCTCAGCCACATCGGCGTGTTGGCGTCGGTCGTCGCATCCAGACCGCGAACGGTACTGACTCGAGCATCTGACGTCGGCGTTCACCCGACTTTTCTCGCGTCGCGTGGGTACGTCATCGCGATGCGTACGCGTCACGGAACGTCGTCGCGTTATGTCTCATATCCGCACTAGACGAACGTCGTGCGGAGGTGGAGGCTTCGCGGTGAGGGAGAAGCGCGGGCGAAAGGCACGCCTCCTTTGAGGCGGTTCCGTCGCGGCGGCGGCACCGTCCGGAACCGCATCAACACAAGGGAGAGCTCATGTACTTGTTCAGTCGTTCGACGCGCCTCGGCCCGAGCAACCAGCGGGAAGCGATGGAGTGGTCGGTCAACGTCACCCAGAAGGTCAACCAGATCAGCGAGCTCGACGTCAGCCTCTGGACGACGGTGTTCTCGCCCGCTCTCGGCACCCTGGCGTGGACGGCAGCGGCGGAGACGCTGGCTCAGCTCGAGGCCACCAGCGACAAGCTGGTGGCTGACGACAGCTACCTCTCGCTCGTCGAAGAGGGGGCGAAGTTCAGCTCCGGTGAGGCGATCGACGACGCTGTCATCCAGCTCATCCACGCTGATGCCGACGCGGCGAACACCCAACCGCAGTACGCAACCGTCGTCCAGGCAGTGCTCACTCCGGGCAGCTCAGTGCGGGGCATCGAGATCGGTGTCGAGATCGCGCAGCGCGTGAAGAAGATCACCGGCCGTCCGACGTCGTTCGGCGCGGCGCTGGCCGGGCCCTACGGAGGGGTCGGGTGGTTCGTCGTGTACGACTCAGTCGAGCAGCTCCAAGCGGCCGGCGAAGCCCTCGACGCTGATTCCAGCTTCGTGCAGTTCGTCGACAAGGAGGGCAGCAAGCTCTACCAGGCCGGCGCGACCGTACAGACGGCGTATCGCAGGGTCGTCTGATCTGACGCACCCGTGGAGGCTGGCGGACGGTCACCCTCCACCGGCGTCGGCCTCCGAGCTCGCGAGTGGGCATGTTGTCCGAGCCGGAGACAAGACCCGGAAGG
>JBEEGB010000213.1:0-4296 GCA_041166585.1 Acidimicrobiaceae bacterium | reverse complement strand
CTGCACCGCCGGCTGGCGCTCCGACACCGGGAGGCGCTCAGCGACCCCACCGCGGTCGTCGACCTGGCCGCACTGCTCCCGTCACTCGACGCCGATCGGCGCGAGGCGTTCGTGCTCACGCAGATCGTGGGGCTCAGCTACGCCGAGGCCGCGGAGGTGTGCGCGTGTCCCGTCGGCACCGTGCGCTCACGGGTGGCACGCGCCCGCGCCGAGCTCATCAGCAGCAGCGAGAGCACGTCCCGAGCAGATCAAGACGGTGCTGGTTGACCGAGAAGCCGCGGGTCCCCGCCACCTGCTCCAACGACCGGTCGAGCGTGCGCTCGAGCTCGTCGGGGACGGTGAAGTCCTCGACGCCTCCACACGTCGTGCACACGAGGTGGTGGTGGTGCTCGGTGAGGTCCTCGGCCAGCTCGAACCGTGCGAACTCGTCGCTGGTGACGATGCGGTGCACCACACCGGCGCGCTCGAGGATCCCGAGGTTGCGGTAGGCGGAGCTCTGCGCCAGCTCACCGCGGCTGCCGAGCAGCTCGGGGATGGTGATCGGCCCCTCCGCGCGCTCGAGCGCCTCGACCAGCGCACGACGGTTGGCCGTGTAGCGCTGGTCGTCGGCGCGGAGCCGCGCCGCGGCGATCAGGTGGAGGTCTGGCATCGCCGGGAACGCTACCCGGCGAAATGAGAACCGATGAGAATCAGTCGACCTGGACGCGGCTGAGGAGCTCGGCCTTCTCGACCTCGAAGTCCTCGAAGCTGATCGTGCCGGCGTCGAGCTGCTGGTGGATCTGCTCGATGCGAGCGAGCAGCTCGCCGGCAGAGAGCTCTTCGTGAGAGTCGGACTCGGCCAGCGGGGCAAACGTCTCGACGTCTTCCTCGCTCGGCTCCACGCCGTTCTGGCGCTTGTCACGCTTCGCCGCGGCCTTTGCCTTCTTGGCTCGATCGCGCTGGAGCTTGTCGAAGCTGGTTCTTTGCGCGCCCATCAGCCCTCTCCTTTGGCGTCAGTCAGTGTGGCCGCCGCCAGCTGCCCTCTTCTGGGGCCCGGCGGGCCGACCCGCTCGATCAGGTCGTTCACAGAGCAGAGCCGCGAACGGTGCCGCGGCCCTGCCAGTGATCGATGAGTCAGACGACCCGGACGTTCTGGGCTTCCTCGCCCTTCCGACCGGGGGCGACGTCGAACTCGACACGCTGGCCCTCTTCGAGGGTCTTGTAGCCCGTCCCCTGGATGTTGGAGAAATGGACGAAGACGTCATCGGCCCCTTCACGAGAGATGAAGCCGAAGCCCTTCTCAGCGTTGAAGAACTTCACGGTTCCTGTTGCCACGCTTTTCTCTTCTCTTCTCTTCAATGCGAACAAGCCCCAATGACCTGCTCGGCCCGATCACACTAGGGGGCCGGGACCGCTCTCACCACATCGGGGCGTGGCAAAGGACCGTTTACTTGGCGACGGCGTCCTTGAAGCTCTTGCCGATCTTGACCTTTGGCACCGTCGCTGCGGCGATCTGGATCTCGGCCCCCGTCGAGGGGTTGCGACCGACCCGCGCGGCGCGTTGGGCCTGCTCGAAGGTGAGGAAACCTGCGAGCTGGACCTTTCCTCCGCCGGAGACGGTCTCGGTGACGATGCCTTCGAACGCAGCAAGGACATCACCGACGGCACTGGCTGACTGGCCCGTCTTCTCGGCGATCGAGCTGACGAGTTCGGCCTTGTTCATGAAGCCCTCCTTGGTGGGCGGCGCACTCGAAGGGTCACGGTAGTAAGCCGGAACGCCTTCACCGTGGATGCTTGCACCTCGAGACCCCTGCTCACACGGGCTGGAGGGTGGTGACGTCGACCACCGTCGGAGCCGAGCGGGGCGGCGCGGAGGCCAGGCGCCGGGCGGCGAGCGACCCGAGCGCTGCGGCCGCGAGGCACGCGACGGCGCCGAGGACGAGCCCGGCCCGTGCGCCCCACGTCTCGCACACGGCGCCGAGCAGCGGACCTCCGATCGGCGTGCTGCCGAGGAAGACCATCGCCTGGAGGGCCAGCACCCGTCCCCGCATCTCCGGGGCGGCGCGCACCTGCACGATCGCGGTGGACGCCGTGAGGAACCCGATGCTCGTGCAGCCCACGAACATGGAGATCGGGAAGGCCCACCCCAAAGAGGGCGCGGCGGCCAGCGCGAGCATGGCCACCCCGAAGCCGAGCGAGGACACCACGAGGTGGTGGATCTCGATCACCTTCCTGCGGGCCGTGGCCAGCGCTCCCACCAGCGAGCCCACGCTGATGACCGAGAACAGGAGCGTGAACGTGCCGTCGTCACCGGAGAACGTGCGCTCCACGAACAGGGGCATCACCACCGAGAAGTTGAACGCCAGCGTGCCGACGATCGCCATCATCGCCAGCGGCACCCACAGGTCGGGCACGGTCCGCACGTAGCGGAGGCCGGCCCGCACCTGTCCCTTCGCCTTCGTCGCCACCGGCGATCGGTGCAGCTTGGTGACGTCCATCATCACGAGCCCGATGAGCACGGCGATGTAGGAGACGCCGTCGACCGCGAAGGCCCAGCCGTAGCCGACGGTGTGCACCAGCAACCCGGCGAGCGCGGGGCCCACCACCCGTGCGCTCGTCATCAGCGCGCTGTTGAGGCTCACCGCGTTCTGCATGTCGGCCTCGGGGACCATCTCCACCACGAAGGCCCGCCGCGCCGGGTTGTCGAACGCCGTGGCGAACCCGCCGGCGAGCGCCACCGCGTAGATGGCCAGCACGGGAGGGTTGTGCGTGAACGCCAGCGCGGCCAGCACGAACGACTGCGCCATGGCGAAGGTCTGCACGATGAGCAGGAGCCGGCGTTTGTCGGAGCGGTCGGCGACGAGGCCCGTCCACGCGCCGAACACGAGCACGGGTGCGAACTGGCAGGCGGCCAGCACACCGATGGCGATCCCGCTGTCGGTGAGGTGCAGCACCAGGAGCGTCTGGGTGATCATCGTGAGCCAGTTGCCGACCTGGGAGATCAGCTGGCCGGTGAAGAACAGCCGGAAGTTGCGGACGCCGAGGGAACGGAAGGTGTCCCTCGTCGCTCCCTTCAACCGGCTACCCACGTGTGCTCACGGTGGATAGGTTACCAGGTTACCGAACGAGTGCGTCGGCGACTTTCGCGAGGTAGTCGAGGTGGGCCTCGGTCGAGTCGAGCCCGAGGTTCATGGTGATCACTGAGGCGTGGGTGCCGCCGGCCTCGGCCCACTGCTGGACCTTGGCCGCGACCTCGGCCGGTCCCTTCGTGGTGAAGATCGAGTACTCGCCGCCGAAGTCAGCTGCGGATCGGCCCTCCTCGGCAACGAGGCCACGCACCCGGTCCCACGCTCCGAACACGTCCTCCGTGCGGCCACCGAAGATGAACCCGTCCCCCACCCGGGCCGCACGCTTCAGGGCGGCGTCGCCGAAGCCACCGAGCCAGATCGGGATCGGGCTGGTCGGGTGCGGGAGCGTCGCCGCCCTGTCGATGCGATCGAAGCGACCGGTGAAGTCGGTGACCGGTTCGGTCCAGAGGCGGCGCAGCAACCCGATCTGCTCCTCCTCACGCGCGCCGCGCGTGTGGAAGTCCTGACCGAGGGCCTCGTACTCGACATAGTTCCAGCCGACACCGACGCCGAGACGGAACGGACGGCCCGACAACACCTGGACGTCTGCGGCCTGGCGGGCGACGAGCGCTGTCTGGCGCTGCGGGACGATGAGGATGCCGGTGACGAAGCCGATGCGCTCGGTCATGCCCGCGAGGTAGGCAAACAGCACGAACGGGTCATGAAAGGGGTCGCGCTCGGTGTAGGGCCCCGTCAACGGTGGGTTCCGGCCCTCGTGGACGGCCCCGAGCACGTGGTCGTAGGCCAGGAGGTGGTCGAACCCGAGCTCTTCGGTGGCCCGGCCGATGCTGCGCACCGCATCCGGATCACCACCGAGCTCGATCTGGGGGTACACCACACCGATCTGCATGGGCGCCACGTTGCCACGTCGGGCCAGGGCTTGTTTTGCCGGCGAGCGATGTGCCACGATTTCGCCCGTAGCGCAGCTGTCAACCGTGGAGCGGACCCGTGGACGACCACTACGCACTCGAGACGAACGACGATGAAACCGACGCGCGGCGCATCGTGCTCTCCGGGGAGATCGATCTCGGCGCGCAGGACGAAGTGCTCGCGGCGTTCGCACGCGAGCTGGCCGGGCCGACCAAGCAGGTGATCGTGGACCTCACCGCCGTGACGTTCCTCGACTCGACGGGGATCAACGCGTTGCTCACCGGTCACCGCGACGCGCAAGCCGCGGGCAAGGGCTTCG
>JBEEGB010000212.1:0-4949 GCA_041166585.1 Acidimicrobiaceae bacterium | reverse complement strand
GTGGTGAACACGCGGGCGGTGTCGATGCAGAGCTTCGACTCCGCGTCGTCGAGCAGCGCCGACAGCCACTTCAGGTCGGCCGAGCCGAGCGCGGTGTCCCATTGGGGTACGGGTGCCGTGGTCTCGGGCGTGAGCGTGACGAAGCCGTGCTGGTCGCCGAACGACCCGAGCGCCGAGAGCTGCGCGTGGATCGCCGCAGGCTCGCTGTAGCCGTGCAGGTCGAGCACGAGGGGAATCGGGTGCCGGCCGTCGTGCACCGGTGGGATGTGGCGGATCGAGCTGCCGTCCACGCCGGCCGCGCTGAAGGGGGTGGTCGTCTCGCCCGCCGCGACGGTGGTCGACCCGGTGCACCCGGCCGAGGGCAGCGCTGCCACGTTCGCGGGCTCGAGCCCGGTCCTCGTGGTGCGGGCGGCCGCGGTCGATGTCGCGTTTGGCGAGGTCGCGGCTTTGCTGTTCGAGCAGGCGCCCGCGAGGAGCATGAGCGCGAAGAAGGAGAGGGCAACCCGTGGCATCGTGCGACCGTAGTGCTGCGCGCGAGCATGTCTGGCATGCCCGAGCGCACCGTCCAGCTCGTGGAGGTCTCGCCCCGCGACGGCCTCCAAGCCGAATCGGTGGTGCTGAGCACCGCCGCGAAGGTCGAGCTCATCGAGCGCATCGTCGCCGCCGGGGCGCGGCGGGTCGAGGTGTGTTCGTTCGTGAACCCCGCGAGGGTGCCGCAGATGGCCGACGCCGAGGCCGTGCTCGCCGCGTTGGCGCCGCGCGACGACGTGACGTACATCGGCCTGGTGCTGAACCGCCGCGGCTTCGACCGCGCCGCGGCCGCGGGCATCCGTGAGATCAACGTGGTCGCCGTCGCCACCGACACGTTCGGGCAACGGAACCAGGGCGCGACGTCGGACGAGACCGTTGCGACGTTCGAAGCGATCGCCGGTCTGGCCATCGCGGCCGGCATCGCGCCGACGCTCACCATCTCCACTGCGTTCGGGTGCCCCTACGAGGGCGAGGTCCGCGTGGACCGCGTCGTCGACATCGCGAAGCGAGCGGTCGCCGCCGGTGCGACCGAGGTGGCGATCGCCGACACCATCGGCGTCGCGGTCCCGACCGACGTCACCGCGCGCGTCGCGGCCGTGCGATCGGTGCTCGAGCCTGGGGTGGGACTGCGCGCCCACTTCCACAACACCCGCAACACCGGCATCGCCAACGCGTACGCGGCATACGAAGCGGGTGTCGAGGCGATCGATGCCAGCCTCGGTGGCATCGGCGGCTGCCCCTTCGCGCCGAACGCCACGGGCAACATCCCGACCGAGGACGTCGCGTACCTGTTCGAGCGCATGGGCGTCGACACCGGGCTCGACCTGGCGAAGCTCATCGAGACCGTCCCGTGGATCGAAGCCCAGCTCGGCTCCCGCGTCCCCGGCCTCCTCGCCAAAGCCGGCGTCTTCCCCTGACCCCCGGTTCGAATGTTGGATGCGAGACGGTGCTATCACACCGCCTCGCGCCGAAGTTCGGCGGTTGGGTGCCTACTCGCCCGCGGCGACGCGGTCCATCTCGGTGCTGACCCGCTTCTCGCTGACGCGCTGGGCGGTGCCGAGGGTCTGGGCGAACAAGCTGATCCGCAGCTCCTCGAGCATCCAGCGGATCGGCCACGCGTCCCGCTTGCGCGACGGGGGGAGCGCCTCGTGCAGCTCGTCGTACTCACGCTCGAGCCGCTGCACTCGCAGCATCGCCTCCAAGTCGCGGGCGGGTGCGTCCTGCAGGCGCTCGAGCCGGTGCTCGATGCCGCGCACGTAGCGAGCGACGTCGGGCAAGCGACGCGTGCCGGTCGTGACGATCCACCCTGGCCGCATCAGCTGTCCGAGCTGGCCCCGGACGTCAGCGATGGCGGCGGCAAGGGCTGGGACGGTGCGGAGCCGAGCCACGCGCGCCTCCACCTCCGCCGCGGCCACGAGGACGTCGCCGACCGCGGTGGCTGCAGCGACGGCGGTGTCGACGAGGTCGTCACGCACCGCATCGCGCAACCGGTCAAAGCCCGCCGCGTCCCACGCCGGGCCGCCGTTGTCCGCGACGAGGCGGTCGACCGCGGCGGCGACGCACTGCGCCAGCACCTCGCTCGCCGTCGCATCCTGCGCCCGCGCCAGGAACAGCTTCGTGTCGTCGCGCAACAGGCGTTGGACTGACTTCGTCGACGACGGCAGCGTGAGGAGCAGCAACCGCCGGGTGCCAGCCCGCATCGCCGCGGCCTGCTCGGCCTCGTTCGCGAACAGGCGCACGCCGACGGTCTCGCCTTCGTCCACCAGCGCCGGGTGCACAGTGACGGTGTGGCCGGCCCACGTGCCGTCGACCGTGCGGGGCAGGTCGCCGATGCTCCAGTCGTGCAGCCCCGACCGCTCGACCTGCGGCGCCAGCTGTGCGGTGACGGCCCGCATCTCGTCGCGCAACATCGACCGCAGCGCGGCGAGGTCCTTCCCGGCCACGATCGGTTCGCCCTGCTCGCCCGTCACGACGAACGACATCAGTAGGTGATCGGGAAGCCGGTCGAGGCGCAGGTCGTCGAGTGGCACGGGCTCGCCCCGCAGGTAGCCGAGCTCGCGAGCCAGCGTGTCCACCAGGGGGCCGTCACCCGGTCCCACCCGTTGCAGCACGGTGGCGGCCACCTCGGCGACCGGGACGAAGCTGCGGCGGAGCTGCTTGGGTAGGGCGCGGATGAGCGCGGTGACGACCGCCTCGCGCAGCCCCGGGACCTGCCACGCGAAGTCGTCGCCGTGCACGTGGGCGAGCAGCGGCAAGGGGATGTGCACGGTGACGCCGTCGAACTCGGTGCCCGGGTCGAACCGGTACGTGATCGGGAGGTGGACGCCGGCCTGCTGCCACACATCGGGGTATGCCGCTGGGCTCACGTCGCCGGCGTCCGGGCGCACCAGCATCGACCGGGTGAAGGTGAGCAGGTCCGGGTGCGTAGCGCGCTCCGTCTTCCACCACCGGTCGAAGTGGCGGCCCGAGACGATGGTGTCAGGCAGGCGGTCGTCGTACAGCGCGAACACGTCCTCGTCGTCCACGAGGATGTCGCGGCGCCGAACACGGTCCTCGAGGGCGAGCACTCCGTTGATCGCCTTGCGGTTGTCCTCGAGGAACGCGTGGTGGCTCACCCAGTCGCGTTCCACGAGCGCGTGCTGGATGAACAGGTCGCGGGCGCCGGCCGGATCGACGCGCCCATAGGGCACCGGTCGAGCGCTGACGATCGGCAGGCCATACAGCGTCACCCGCTCGGGCACGGTCGCCGACCCGCGCGCCGCGTCCCATTGCGGCTCGCCATAGGACCGCTTCACCAGGTGCGCGCCCACTCGTTCCGCCCATTCGGGCTGCATGCGGGCGACGACCCGCGCCCGCAGCCGGTTCGTCTCGACGAGCTCGGCCGCCATCACCCAGGGGGGCTGCTTCTTCGACAGCGCCGAGCCCGGTGCGATCGTGAACCGGGCGTCCCGCGCCCCGCGGTAGTCCTTCTCCTCCGCAGTGCGCATGCCGATGTGCGACAGCAACCCGGCGAGCAGCGAGAGGTGGATCGCATCGGCGGGACCGGGCTCCTTGTTGGGGCGCAGCCCGATCGAGCGGAGCACCTGGCGGAGCTGGCCGTACACGTCCTGCCACTCCCGGATGCGCAGGTAGTTGAGCAGCTCGTTGCGGCACAACCTGCGGAACTGGCTCGATGACAGCTCGGCCTGTCGCTCCTGGATGTGCTCCCACAGGTGCAGGTACGCGAGGAAGTCCGAGTCCGGGTCGGCGAAGCGGCCGTGCAGCTCGGTCGCGAGCTGCTGCTTGTCCGCGGGTCGCTCGCGCGGGTCTTGGATGGAGAGTGCCGCGGCGATCACCATCACCTCGCGCAGGCAGCCGTTGGCATCGGCCTCGAGGACCATGCGGGCGAAGCGGGGGTCGAGCGGCAGCCGGGCCAGCCGGCGGCCGAGCGGCGTGAGCCGGGCGTGCCCGCTGCGATCAGCGGGTTCGAGCGCGCCGAGCTCTTCGAGCAGCGCGATGCCGTCGCTGATGTTGCGCGCGTCGGGCGCGTCCACGAACGGGAACGCGGCGATGTCGCCGAGCCCGATGGCGGCCATCTGCAAGATGACGGACGCCAAGTTGGTGCGGAGGATCTCGGCGTCCGTGAACTCGGGTCGCGCGTCGTAGTCGTCCTCCGGGTAGAGCCGGATGCAGATGCCGGGTGCGACGCGGCCACAGCGCCCGGCGCGCTGGTTGGCGGAGGCCTGCGACACCGGCTCGATCGGCAGGCGCTGCACCTTCGTGCGCCGGTTGTACCTGGAGATGCGCGCGTTGCCGGTGTCGATGACGTAGCGGATGCCCGGCACCGTCAGCGACGTCTCGGCGACGTTCGTGGCCAGCACGATGCGCCGCCCCGCGTGAGGACGGAACACGCGGTGCTGCTCCGCCACCGACAGGCGCGCGTACAGCTTGAGCAGCTCCGTGTTGGGAAGGTCGAGCCGGCCGAGCGCGTCTCCGGCGTCACGGATCTCGCGCTCGCCGCTGAGGAACACCAGCACGTCGCCCGAGCCTCCGTGTGCCGGACCTTCGCGCCACAGCTCCGCGACGGCGTCGCAGATCGCCTGCGTCTGGTCGCGTTCGAGACCGGCTTCGTCGTCGACGAGCGGCCGGTAGCGGACCTCGACCGGGAAGGTGCGGCCGGTCACCTCCACGACAGGAGCGCCGTCGAAGTGCTGCGAGAAGCGCTCGGTGTCGATCGTCGCCGACGTGACGATCACCTTCAGGTCGGGACGGCGCGGCAGCAGCTGCTTGAGGTAGCCGAGGATGAAGTCGACGTTGAGGCTGCGCTCGTGGGCCTCGTCGATGATCAACGTGTCGTAGCCCGTCAGGTCGCGGTCGCGCTGGATCTCGTTCAGCAGGATCCCGTCGGTCATCACCTTCACCAACGTCCGCTCGCTGAC
>JBEEGB010000211.1:0-9190 GCA_041166585.1 Acidimicrobiaceae bacterium | reverse complement strand
GCCTCACGTGCGCCGCGGGGCCGAGCGAGAGATCCATGATCTCGGCACCCGAGTGGCCGCGAGCGGCACCGAGGTGCAGCTCCTCACCTCGACGCCACGCGGGCTGGTGCAGCGCGACCGCTTCGGCGCCATGGCTGTCCGCTACGTCCGACTCCCGCAGCCCGCGGTGCTGGCACGGCGAGGACTGAGCGACGTCGCGGCCTTTGCGGCGATCGCCCTGCCGCTGATCGCGGCGACGCCGGCCGACCTCGTGCACGCGTGGCACTACGGAGACGGTTGGGCCGCGGTGCGGGCGCGTCGGGTGCGCCCGCGCCCGGTCGTGCTGAAGCTCACGGGCACCGTGCTGCCGGAGCGGATGGGTCATGTGCGCATCGACCGTCGCCTGTTCCGGGAGGCGATCGAGGGAGCGGACGAGGTGTGGTGCAACTCGCCCTACTCGCGCGACGTCATGGCTGGCTTCGGTGTCGAGATGCACGTCATCCCCGCCGGTGTGGATCTGCACCGGTTCCGGCCAGGCGCTGGTCGGAGCGATCCGCCGACGGTGTTGTGCGCGTCGGCTCCTGACGATCCTCGCAAGCGCCTCGTCGATGTCATCGACGCGTGGCCGTTCGTCCTCGATGCCGTCCCCGACGCGCGGCTGGTCCTCGCGGGCGGCGGCTCCGCCGCGGGACGGCGTGCCCTGATCGAGCGGCTCCCGAGCGCGGCCGCGGGATCGGTGTCGGTCGTCGGCGACCTTGCCGACGACGACCTCGTGACGGCGTACGCGACGGCCTCGGCAGTGGTGGCACCGGGAGTCCACGAGGCGCTCGGTCTCAGCACCATCGAAGCCCTGGCCTGCGGCACGCCTGTTGCCGGGGCGCGCTCCGGCGCGACGGCGGATCTGATCCAACCCGGCCGCACCGGCGCGCTGTTCGAGCCCGTGGACCCGGCTGACTGCGCCCGCGCCATCGTCGACACGATCGCGTTGGCCGGCGATCCCGCCACCGTCGCGGCATGCCGGACCGCCGCCGAGCCCTTCGGCTGGGACGAGGTCGTGCCGCTCGTCGAGTCCCGATGGCATCGTCTACTCGCCCGGTGAGGCGCCGGACCATTCGGGCGGCAGCGCTCGCCCGAGCCACGCCGCCAGCCGTTCATTGTCGGGCGCGAAGAGCTCGTGTAGCTCCGCGGACAACGCGGGGTCGATGGAGGGATACGACCCGGGCCGGACGTTCCAGCGCCGCATCTTGGGGCCTAGGTCGAAGGGAAGCCGATGGAGGCCGAACCGCAGGCTGGCCCATTGCAACCAGTACCAGCGGGGCATGCGCCCGACGTTGTGAGCGCGTCCGCCCGAAGGCGGCGAGACCGTGTCGTCCAGCCCGAAATGGCAGCACAGCGTGGCGAACAGCCGAGCAGGGTCCGTACGGAGGTCGTCGAAGAAGAGGACAGCGAGCTGGTCGCGAGGGAACCGCTGCGCGATCGCCTCGAGGTGATCGATGTAGCGGCTGGCCGCGAGATGACCAATGGGCATCCCCCTCGGAGCCGACGTCGGCTTGCGCCGCTCGGTTCGCAGGATCCGACGGAACGGCCGGCCGTCGATGCCCATGGCGCGGAAGTACCAATAGTTCGACCACACCCGGTCGACGGGCTCGCGGAGGATGATGGCGAGCCGCACGTCAGGTGCGGCTGCTGCCAGTCGGTCGAGCGCGGTGTCGACGTACATGTAGGCGGGGGTGGCTTCTCCTACGAGCTGGTGCGGCTGCGCACCGGCGAAGTGACCGGCGTACCAATCCGGGCCGCGCTCGTGATGCAGATCGAAGTACGACACCTCCTTCACCGGCGACACGTACGCGCCCGGGTGCTCGCCGAGCCACGCCGCGAGCGTCGTGGTACCGGCCTTGGGCGCACCGATGATGAGCCAGTCGGGCAGCGGGCGGTTGGTGCTCATGTCGACGGGGCGTCGACGCGCTGCCACGGGAGGTCGAGCGCACGAACCACCTTGGCTGGGACGCCCGACACGAACGAGCCAGACGCGACGTCTTGCACCACCACGGAATTCGGGCCGACGAGGCAGAAGTCTCCGATCGTGACTCCTCGCCCGACAGAGACTCGGGGGGCGAGGAACACGTTCTTGCCGATGTCGATGGGGCTCGTCACGGTGTTCTCACTCACGCACACGTCGGGCTCCGTGAAGAAGTGGGCGGAGTCGGCGACGGTCACGTACTCGGCACACTGCGTCAACGGCGCGAACCGGATCGACTCGGCGCAGTGGATGATGTTGCCGTAGCTGAAGATGTTGTCGCCCTCGCAGCTGAGGTCGCCCACGAGGTTGATGGTGGATCGCATCCGCAGCTGCACGCCCTCTCCCCACACCAGCGAACCGTCGACGAGGAACAGGAAGACGTCGTCACCGATGCGGCAACGCGGCGCGATGCGGACCTTCACGTGGGTGCTGGGCGCGACCTTGACCGTGATGCGACGACCGACGCGCAGGTCCGCGGCGACGTCGAGGTCGAGCGTGCTGCGCTTCCACAGGGCCAGCGCCCGCAGCCGGCCGAGCAGCCATGCCCGTCGCGCCCGGTCCAGGGCGCGGATCAGGGTCGTCTCCCGCCGCCTCAGCGCACCCAGGGCGCCCGTCACCGTTGCTCGTCGTCGTCGCTCGTGCCGAGCCACTCGATGATCTCCTTGGCCAACCGGTCGGCCAGCAGCGCGTGCGCGGGGACGGTGAGGTGCAGCCCGTCCGCGGTGCCCAGGCCGTCCAGGCCCTCGACCACCGCTGACGCCTCGACCAGGCGCACATCGGGATCGTTGACGCCGGCGACGAATTCACGCACCGCGGCCTGGAAGATCGCGTGGCGCTCGGTCAGCCCGGGCATGAAGTAGTCGAGGCGCTCGTTCGGTGCCGGCACGTCGACGATGAGCACGAGCGAGCGCCCGTGGCGCACGGCCCGGACCAACGCCTCGAGCTCGTTGACGAAGCGCTGCGGCGAAAGCCGCCACGTGCGGTTGCCGGCCTTTGCCGACGCCCAGCGCTGCCATGCCCTGGCGTGGGGCCACACCCGGGGCGCCACCTTCGAGTACCAGATGCGGCGCAGGCCTCGGCCTCCCGGGATGTTGCGGGTGAGGTCGCGCGTGATCGCGGTCGGGAGCACGTTCGGCTGCAGCTCGAGCACGCCGTAGTGGAAGATCACGACGTCCGGTGCAATCGGCGCGATGTCGTTGATGTAACGGCGGGCGCCCTCGTGGATCAGCTCGAACATGCGCGAGCGGTTGGCGACGTCGGCATCGATGCCGGAGTCGCGCAGCAACCGCCCGAGCACTTCGCCGTAGGTGCCATCCGAACGGTGGTCGCGCGGCGGGATGACGAGCAGCGGCACCGAGTTGCCGAGGATCGCGACCTTGAAACGGGCAGGACGGGTCACAGCAGGACCGAGCGGTAGCGGAGCGATCCCCCGATCACCACGAGCACCTCGGCGACGTCGGCGATCGCCAGCTGGGCGCCGTCGACGAACCCCGCCTCCCGGGTCCGGCGCACGAGGAGGGGCACGACGAGGGCGAGCGCCCTCCGGTCGCGGAGCGCGGCGAGGAGTCCCACCAGAGCGAGGAGCCCGGTCGGGTGAGACCGCTTCCAGAAGAATTTCCAATGGAGGTGGCGCCGGAGCTGGGGGTGGCGGCGGACCACCAGGGCGAGCGTGGCCCATCGGGGCAGCGAGCGGAGGTGGGCCACCAGCCCAGCAGGGCGGACGGCGTGGTGGACCAGGGCGTCCGGCGCGAACACGACCGCTCCGCCGCTCTCGATGACGCGCCAGGCCAGATCGGTGTCTTCTCCACCTCCCCAGAACGCAGCATCGAAGCCTTTCGTGCGCTCGAGGGCGCGACGGCGGTAGATCAAGTTCGCGTTTGGGTAGGTATCGGAGGGTTCGGTCACCTGGAGCGTGCGCTTGAACACGCCGGTGACGCCGGCGTCGTCCGGGTGCGGCTCGATGCGCCCCTGCACGAGATCGACGTCGGGCGCAAGGGCGGCGAGCCCGGCCTCCAACCAGCCCTCTGCCGGCTGGCAGTCGTCATCGGTGAACGCGATGACCTCTGCGGTGGTGGACCTCCAGCCGGCGTTGCGCTTGGGCACGGCGCCCCGCTCGCCGATGGCAAGGCCCCGGACCGGCAGCGTGCCCGACCAACGCTCGATGAGCTCCGCCACCTGTTCGTTGCCGTCGTGCACCACCACGACGTCGAAGTCGGCGCCCTGCGGGCGGGCCAGGCCGGCGAGGCATCGATCCAGCAGCGCGACGCGATCGATGGTCGGCACCACGACCGTCACGTCCGGCATCAGTCGGTTGCCGTCGCGTCGCGCCAGGGGAGGTCGAGCGGGCGGCTCGTGGCGGGGATGCCGCTCGCGAGGTGACCCTCCGGCACGTCGCGGGTGACCACAGAATTCGAACCGATGATGCAGTGCGAGCCGATGGTCACCCCGCTCGTGACGGTGGCCTTCGGGCACAGCCACGTGTTGCCCCCGATGCGGATCGGGGCCGACCGGGTGTTGTCGTAGAAGAAGGTCTCGGGGTCGGTGAAGTAGTGGCTCGAGTCGGCCACGGTGACGTGCTCGGCCGCGGACGCGAGGGGCTCGAGGATGACCGACTCGGAGCAGTGCACGGCGCAGCCCCACGAGAAGATGTTGCGGCCGATCAGCTCGAGCCGTCCGGCCACGTTCAGCACGGTGTCGCGGCGAAGATCGCACCCGGGGCCGATCAGGATCTCGCCGCCGTCGAGACGGAACAGCACCCGGTCACCGACCTGGTTGCCGGGGGCGATGCGCAGGACGTTCGTCGTGCGTGGCATGACGATCGCGGAGATGTCGTGGCCGAGCCGGACGTCCGTGGAGATGTCGAGCTCGACCTCGGCGCGGTGCCACAGGGCCAGCAGCCGGATGCGGGCGATGAGCACGGCGCGGCGAGCACCGAACAACAAGCGCTCAGGCCGAGCATCCCTGAACCGCCAGAACAGCGCGCGCAGAACGTCAGAGGACAACGGTTCGCTCCCGGATCGTGCCCCGCACGAGCCCCACGAGGACGGCGGCGTCGAACGCGACGGCACCCGCAGTGTCGACGAGGTCGGACGGGTGGCGGCCTCGGGGCCGGCGCATCCACACGTAGGGCAGCGCGAGGGCGAGCAGCCAACGCCTCCGGGGTGCGAGCACCAGCCCGGCCACCGCGGCGGTGGTCGCCGCGCTCGACGGACGGAGGAACCACCGGTGCCAGAGCAGCTGGTCGCGGATCTCGGGGAACCGCCGCACGAGGGTGTTCCAGTTGCCGTACCCCAGCGCCCGCCGCAGGTGCCACCGGAGGCCAGGGTGGGTGACGACGTGGTGCACGACTGCGTCGGGCTCGAAGGTCGCGGTCCAGCCGAGGCGACGAACCGACCACCCTGCCGCGGTGTCCTCCCCGAAGAACCCGACCGATTCGTCGAAGCCGCCGGCGGCGCGCAGCGCCTCGGTCCGGTACGCGAGGTTGCAGGCCTCGTAGCGATCGGTGAACTCCGTCAGCTCCTGCGTCGCCGACCACCGGCCGCGGACCGCGCCCTCCTCGGGCAAGGTGCGTCCCTGGACGGCACCGAGCTGCTCGGCGCCAGGCGGGGCAAAAGGTGCGATGAGCGCGGCCAGCCAACCCGGAGCCGGAACGCAGTCGGAGTCGGTGAACGCGACGAGCGGCGCGCTGGCGGCGTCGACCCCGACGTTGCGAACGCGCCCGAGCGAGCCAGCGTCCTCGAGGACGCGCATGGGCACCGGTGCCGTCTCCGCCCGCTGCCGCAGGTGCTCGAGGGTGCCGTCCGTCGAGCCGTTGTCGACCACGACGACCTCGAAGCCATGATCGAGCTGCTGGGCGAACACGCCGTCGAGGCAGCGCTCGATCAGGACCCGTCGGTCCTTGACCGCGATGGCCACCGTCACCGCGAGCTCAGCCACGGCGGGTCACCGTAGACGGCGTCACCCGGCGCCATAGATGCGCTCCATCTCGGGGACGATCGCGGTGCGCCAGTCCCACGCCATCGCCGCGTCGCGGCAGCGCTCCACGATGTCGTGCTGCGCGGCCAGGTCGAGGGCCTCCTCGCAGGCGCGGGCCAGGTCCTCCGCGGTCTCGTCGCACAGCACACCGATGCCCGGTTGCACGATGTCGAGCGGACCGCCCTGGTTGAGCGCGACGACCGGCGTCCCGCACGCGAGCGACTCCACCAGCGCCAGCCCGAAGGCCTCGGCCCGCGCCGGCAGCACCGTGACGGAGGCGCGGCCGTACAGCTCCACCAGATCGTCAGGCGCCACCTCCCCGAGGAGCGTCACCGCGTCAGACGCGGAGTCCGGCAGCTCGCCGATGACGCCGCGCTGGTCGCCCGGTCCTGCGACCCAGAGGTGCACGCGCACCCCGCGCTGCCGCATCGCCACCATCGCGTCGCGCAGCAAGGGCAGGTTCTTTCGCTCCTCGCCGGCGTCGCCCACGAACAGCAGCGCCCGGCTCGGGTCGCGGCTGTCACCAGGGGTGAACCGGCGCACGTCAACCCCACCCGAGCGCACCTCGCCCGCGCGTCCGTACCCGTCGAGGAGGGTCTGCGCCGCCGCGTTCGAGACGCACACGTAGCGATCGACCCGCGCGACGACGAGGTCGTGGAGGCGTCGATCGGGCCGCCGCTGCCGTGACGGTCGGTACGGGAAGCCATGGTCCGTGTACACCGAGCGCACACCCCTCACGGTGCCGAGGACGCAAGATGCGGCCGCGTCGGCCGTTCCCATTGCGTGCCACACGTCGACCTTGGCCAGCGCCAGCCGCCCGAAGGACTGACCGCCGAACGCCAGCTCGTCACTCAGCCGCCCGAAGCGGCGGGTGAGCACGTGACGGCGTCGCAGGTAGCGCACCGGCACGTCGCGCTCACGACCCTCGTGGGCGGTGACCGCGGTGGCGATGATCGACACCTGGTGGCCCGCCTCGTGGAGCGCGCCCGCCAGCTCGTGGAGGTAGCGCTCGGCGCCGCGGCGCACCTCGGGCCAGCCGTAGACGTGGGTCAGCGCGACGCGCAGGCTCGCGGCGCCGCCCATCGGGCCAACGATAGCCTTCGCCGCCCATGAGCCTTCCGGACGCGCGAGAGGCTGTTCCACGCGTCTCGGTGATCGTCCCCTTCCGGGATCGGCGGGCGCTCGTGCGCGCCCTGCTCGACGGCCTCGAGGCGCAGACCTTCGACGACGACGACGTCGAAGTGATCCTGGTCGACGACGGCTCCACCGACGGCGCCGGCGATGAAGCGCGCGGACGCGTGGTCGGCGGTCGCCCGGTGACGGTGCTCCGCCACGAAGGCGAGGGCGCGGTCGCGGCCCGGTTGGCTGGTGTCGCGGCTGCGCGCGGCCGCATCCTCGCGTTCACCGACAGCGATTGCGTTCCGGAGCCCGGGTGGCTGGCCGCGGGGGTGGCGGCCATCGACGCCGGCGCCGACCTCGTCCAGGGCCACACCCATCCCGCCCGGCGCCGCGGCCCGCTCGAGCGCAGCCTCTGGGTCGGCGACCACGGCCTCTACCCGACGTGCAACGTCTTCTACCGGCGCGACGCGTTCGACCGGGCCGGCGGCTTCGACGCGGGCATCGCCACCCGGTACGGGTTCCGGCCCGGTGGTCGGGCCAAGGGCCTTGGCTTCGGCGAGGACACCCTGCTCGGGTGGCGCGTGCGCCGCGCCGGCACCGCCGTCTACGAGCCGGCCGCCGTGGTGGCCCACGCCGTCTTCGCGCCCGACGTCCCCGACCAGCTGAGCCGCACGGCGCAGGCGGCCGCGTTCCCGGCACTGGTGCGCGAGGTGCCCGAGCTTCGCGACACCCTGCTGACGAGGCGGGTGCTGCTCGGGCCGGGTCGCCCTCCGCTGTACGGCGCGGTCATCGCCTTCCTCGTCGGACGCAGGCGCATCGCGGCCGCACTCTTGGCGGCGTGGACCGTCGGGCACTGGCGCCGCTTGCGGCGCAACGAGCCCTCGCGCCGGCGCTGCGCCAAGGCTCTGCCCGTGATCCTCGCCACCGATGCCCTGACTGCCGGCGCGCTCGTGCTCGGCAGCGCCAAGGCCCGAAGCGTCGTGCTGTGAGCCGGCGATGACCGAGCGCGCCGCGTGCAGCGTCGTGCTGCCCACCCGCAACCGACCGGAGAAGCTGGCACGCTGCTTGGCGAGCGTGTTCGAGGCGTTGCGCGACGGCGACGAGGTGATCGTCGTCGACTCCGCTTCCACCGATCCAGAGGTGGGCCGCGTCGCGCTGGCCGCTGGAGCGGTGCTCGTGCGGTGTGAACGGCCGGGTGTCGACCGGGCCCGCAACGCGGGCTGGCGCCGGGCCGCGATGGACGCGGTCCTGTTCGTCGACGACGACGTCGTGGTCGACGCCGGCTGGGCTGACGCCATGGTCGGCGCACTGGACGCACACCCCGAGGCGGGCTTCGTCACCGGCCGCATCGATTCCCTTCCCGGGAGCCGCTCGACCGAGCGTCCGGTCGCGATCAAGGACGACGAGGAACCGGTCCTGCTCGACGCCGCCACCACCGGAACGCTCGGCCACAGCGCGAGCCTCGCCGTGCGCCGCGCCGCGCTCGAGCGCATCGGCGGCTTCGACGAGGAGATGGGAGCCGGGGCGCGCTTCCAGTCCTCACCGGAGGTCGACCTGTTCGACCGCCTGTTCGCGGCCGGGTGGCTGGGTTGGTACGAGCCGAGCGCGCGGGCATGGCACGAGCAGTGGCGCGGCCGGCCCGAGCTGCTGAAGCTCGACTGGCGCTATGGCATGGGCGCGGGTGCACGCATCGCCAAGCTGGTGCGCACCGACCGGCCTCGCGCCAAGCGCATCGCGCGCGAGGTCTTCTGGACCCACGGCCTGCAGACGGCGTGGGGCGACGTGCGCGCCGGGTACCAGACCGGCGTGCTCTTGAAGCTGGCGCAGGTTGCGGGTGCCGTTGCCGGCGTCGCGGCGGCTTTGCCGGTGCCGGTGCGCGACGGGCACTACCGGCCGCGGGCCACCAGGTCGTCGTAGACGGCGTCGACGCGCGCCGAGCAGCGGGCGACGTCGAAGCGGGCCGCCTGTGCGGGTCCTGCCTCGCCGAGGCGCACCGCGAGGTCGTGGTCGCTGAGGACGTTGATGAGCGCGGCGGCGAGCTCGGCAACGTCGCCTTCGGTGACCACCAACGCCGTGGTCCCAGCGGCGACGAACTCG
>JBEEGB010000210.1:0-8572 GCA_041166585.1 Acidimicrobiaceae bacterium | reverse complement strand
TGCTGGTGGACAAGGCCGTGTTCACCGCGGCTGCCGCCATCCTCCCGATCGAGTCGGCTCACGCCGGTGTGCTCGCCGCGGCCCTCGGCAAGCCCGTCGACGCCATGTTCCCCACCGGCGCGTTCCTCGCCGCGGAGGTGGGCGACGGCACGGACGTCAGGCAGGGCCTCGACCCCGACACCTTCCCGGCCGGCTGAGGACGGAGCACGACCATGGACAGCAGCCGTCCGACTCGCCGTCACGTCCTCCGCTTCGGGGGGGCGACCATCCTCGGTGCCGCGGTGCTGGCCGCGTGCGGCGATGGCAAGAAGGGCACAGCAGTGCCCGGCCCCTCCGCCGGGGGCTCGGGTGCGTCGAGCAGCGCGAGCTCCGTTGGCGGGAACACCGACCTCGCACTGATCAGGACGGCCGCGTCGATCGAGGCCCTTGCGATCGCGGCGTACAGGTCCGTCGCCGCCAGCCCCATGGCGACGCTGTTCGCCGACCACCACCTTCAGCACCTCGACGCCGTCAACAGCCTCATCACGGGCGCCGGCAGCAACCCCGTGACCGAACCGAACGCCGCCATCAAGAAGGCAGTGCTCGACCCGGTCATCGGCGACCCCGCGCTCGACGAGGCGAAGCTCCTGAAGCTGGTCTACGACCTCGAGTCGGCCGCGGCGCAGGTGTACGCGTTCGCCTCGACGCAGCTGTCGACCCCGCAGCTGCGATCCACGATGATGACCATCGGCGGCGTCGAGGAGCGCCACGCCGTCGTCCTCGGCTTCGTGTCGGTGAAGCTCACGCCGACGGCCCTCTTCCCTGCCGCGTTCGCGAGCACCGAAGATTCCCTCGCCGCGATCCCCGGCGCGCACCTCGCCTGAGATCAGCGGCCGTCGACGCTCCAGGGCCACGGCTCGCTCGGGAGGTTGGCGAACCCGAAGGCGCCGGCATGTGCGTTCAGCCACTGCCACGCGGGGTTGGAGTGGGACTGGATCGCGGAGCCTTGGTACGCGAAGTCGACGGCGAGGCCCTGCTCGTGGTTCGACTGCCCCGGTCGAGCGGTGGGAGGGCGGCATTGCGATGGGGGCTTGTCGTAGATGTCGTACTGGCTCGACCCGCAGTGCGCCTGCCGCAACGCCACCTGCTGGCTCGAGTCGCGGTAGCCGCTGCCCGTGAGGGCGAAGCCGTCGGCGTCCGCGGCGTTGAGCATGCGGTCGAGCTGGTTGACGATCGACGCGTTGACCGTGATGCCGTGGGTCGTCGCCAGCGGCACCGGCGCACCCGACGGCCCGCGACCCACGCCGCCACGACCGCCGACGGGAACCCGGCGAGCGAGGGCTGCCGCTTCCGCGGCGATCTGGTCGCTCAGCTTCTTGTCGATCGCCGCGAGGTTGGCGGCTTCGTTGAGCGTGTCGTCGATGCGGTTCTCGACCGCGGTTGCGAACGCCTGCTGCTGCTCGCGCGCGGTGCGCAGCTCGGCGAGGCGGCCGTCGATCTCCGCGGCCTTGCGCTCGGCTTCCGCGGTGGCCGCTTCGGCCGCGGTGCGCTGCACACCGAGGTCGTGCTCGGCCACCCTCAGCTGGTCGACGAGCACGACCGTGCGGGTGCCCTGCGCCGCCGCGTAGGCCTCGCGGAGGAGCCGGTCGGAGGGAGGCAGGTTCCCGGCGTCGTTGGCAACGACCGCCTCGCCTTGACCGGTGCCGACGTAGGCGGCGACCGCCGCTGACCGCAGATCGGCGCGGAGGCCGGCGATGTGGGCGGTCGTGGCCGCCTCGGCCGCGCGCGCGGTGTCGGCCTCGGCTCGCGCCTGATCCGCCTGCCGGCGCACGTCGGCCAACGCCGCCTCCTGCCCCGCGACGTTGGCCCGGAGGTCGGCCAGGGCCTGTTCCACCTTGGCGTGGTCGGCGTTGAGGGCATCCAGCTGGCCCGCGAGGTCAGCCTTCTGCTGGCGCACCTTGTCCCGCTGCTGCTGGGGCGTGTCCGCGGCTGCACCCGTGGGGGCCACCAGCAGTGTGGCGAGGATCACAGCGGCCGCACAGCGGAGAAGCGCTGATCGGCGCTTTGATTGGTGTCTGGGCATGCAGGGTAGGTGTCCTCGACCGGCGACCCGCCCGCGCCCCGGTCACCAGTGTTCCACACTGTCGGCTCGCGTCCCGTCACCCACCCTTCAGCGAACCCTCTCAGCGAACAAGGAGCGAACGTGCGCATCTGGCCTGGCGACCCGGGTCCTCTCGGGGTCACCTTCGATGGCATCGGCACCAATGTCAGCGTCTTCTCGGAGGTCGCCGAAGCGATCGAGGTGTGCCTGTTCGACGAGGACGGTGGCGAGGAGCGCGTCGAGCTCCCCGAGAACGACGGGTTCTGCTGGCACGGCTACCTGCCCGACGTCGGCCCCGGCCAGCGCTACGGCTTCCGGGTCCATGGCCCGTGGGACCCGGCCCAAGGGTTGCGCTGCAACCCGGCCAAGCTGCTGCTCGACCCCTACGCACGCGCCATCGAGGGCAAGATCAGCTGGGACGAATCGCTCTTCGGGCACAAGTGGGCGGACCCCGACGAGCGCAACGACGACGACAGCGCCCCGAACCTGTCGCGCTCGGTGGTGGTGAACCCGTTCTTCGACTGGGACGGCGATCAGCTCCTCCGCACCCCGTGGAACGACACCATCATCTATGAGGCGCACGTCAAGGGCTCGACGATGCTCCACCCGGAGATCGAGATCGAGCTGCGCGGGCGCTACGGCGGCATCGCCAGCCCGCAGTTCGTCGAGCACCTCACGTCGTTGGGGATCACGGCCATCGAGCTCCAGCCGGTGCACCAGTTCGTGCACGACGCGCACCTGGTCGAGCGCGGGCTGCGCAACTACTGGGGCTACAACACGGTCGGCTTCTTCGCTCCCCACGACGAGTACTCACACCGCGGCCAGCGCGGCGAGCAGGTGCAGGACTTCAAGGCGATGGTGAAGACGCTGCACGCGGCAGGCATCGAGGTGATCCTGGACGTCGTCTACAACCACACCGCTGAGGGCAACCACCTCGGCCCCACCCTCAACTTCAAGGGCCTCGACAACCCGGCCTACTACCGGCTCATGGAGGACGACCGCCGGCACTACATGGACTACACCGGCACCGGCAACAGCCTCAACGTCCGCCACCCTTTCGTGCTCCAGATGCTCATGGACAGCCTGCGGTACTGGGTCACCGAGATGCACGTCGACGGCTTCCGCTTCGATCTTGCGTCGACGCTGGCGCGGTCCTTCCACGAGGTCGACCGCCTGTCCGCGTTCTTCGACATCATCCAGCAGGACCCGGTCATCAGCCAGGTGAAGCTGATCGCCGAGCCATGGGACATCGGCGAGGGCGGATACCAGGTCGGCAACTTCCCCGCGCAGTGGACGGAGTGGAACGGCAAGTACCGGGACAGCATCCGCGACTACTGGCGCGGCGAGGATCAGTCGCTGGCCGAGCTCGGCTCGCGGTTGACCGGCTCGAGCGACCTCTACGAGTGGGGCGGACGGCGACCGCACGCCAGCATCAACTTCGTCACCGCGCACGACGGCTTCACGCTCCGCGACCTCGTGTCCTACAACGACAAGCACAACGAGGCGAACGGCGAAGACGGCAACGACGGCGAGAGCCACAACCGGTCCTGGAACTGCGGGGTCGAGGGACCGACCGACGACCCGGAGATCATCGAGCTGCGAAGGCGTCAGGAGCGCAACCTGCTCACAACGCTGGTGCTGTCGCAAGGCATCCCCATGCTCCTGGCAGGCGACGAGCTGGGTCGCACGCAGCGCGGCAACAACAACGCCTACTGCCAGGACAACGAGATCTCCTGGCTGGACTGGGACGATGTCGACGAAGGCCTCTTGCACTTCACGAGGGGGCTCATCGCACTGCGGCGGGCCCACCGCGTGTTCCGCCGGCGCCGCTTCTTCCAGGGCCGCTCGATCCACGGCAGCGACTGCTCCGACATCGCGTGGTTCACGCCCGCCGGGACCGAGATGGAAGACAGCCAGTGGGACGAGTCGTACGCGAAGAGCATCGGCGTCTTCCTCAACGGCGACGCACTCGAGCGCGGCCGTCGCGGCGAGGAGTACACGGACGACTCGTTCCTCCTGCTGTTCAACGCGCACCACGAGCCCATCAGCTTCACGCTGCCCGACGCGCGCTTCGGTGAGCGCTGGGCCGTCGTCGTCGACACGCGCACGGACGACGTGACCGAGGAGGGCGGCGCGGTCGTGAAGGCAAGCGAGGCGATCGATGTCGATGCGCGCTCCGTCGTGGTGCTGCGTAAAGAGACGTGATCGAGTCCGGCATCCGGGTGTGGGCGCCGCGTGCGGCGCGCGTCGACCTGGTCGTCGGCGACGACGCGTTCGCCATGACCCCCGAGGCCGAAGGCTGGCACCGCTCCACGAGAGCGGTGCTCCCGCCAGAGGACTATGGCTTCTCGATCGACGGGGGGCCTACGCGTCCCGACCCCCGCTCGCACCAGCAGCCCGACGGCGTGCACGGCCGGTCACGTGTCGTCGACCACGACGCGTTCCCGTGGGCGGATGCCGGCTGGCACGGTGTGCACCTTCCGTCGTGCGCGATCTATGAGCTGCATGTCGGCACATTCAGCGAAGGCGGCACGTTCGACGGCGTGATCGAGCACCTCGACCACCTCGTCGACCTCGGCGTCGGCGCGCTCGAGCTGATGCCCGTCGCCGGGTTCGACGGCGCCCGAGGGTGGGGCTACGACGGCGTTGCGCTCTGGGCGGTCCACGAGCCCTACGGCGGGCCCGACGGCCTCAAGCGGCTGGTCGACGCCGCGCACGCCCGCGGGCTCGGCGTCGTCCTCGACGTCGTCTACAACCACCTCGGGCCGTCCGGGAACTACCTCGGCCAGCTCGGGCCGTACTTCGACGACCGCCACCAGACGCCCTGGGGCGCGGCCGTCAACCTCGATGGTCCCGACTCCGGGCCGGTGCGCGCGTTCATCCTCGACAACGCCCGGCACTGGTTCGAGCGCTACCACGTCGATGGCCTTCGCCTCGATGCAACCCACGCGCTCATCGACGAGTCCGCCATCCACCTGCTGGCCGAGCTCGCGGACGACGTGCACGCGCTGGCGGACCACCTCGGTCGTCCGCTGTGGCTCATCGCGGAGAGCGATCGCAACGACCCGCGCACGGTGACGAGCCGTGACGCCGGAGGGCTCGGGTTGCACGCGCAGTGGAGCGACGATCTGCACCACGCGGTGCACGCGCTGCTCACCGGCGAACGCGACGGGTACTACGCGGACTTCGGTTCGGTCGCGACGCTGGCGAAGGCGTTGCGCGACATGTTCGTCCTCGACGGTGGCTGGTCGCAGTCACGCCGGCGCGTCGTCGGCGCTCCGGTCGGAGACCTGCCTCGTGATCGCTTCGTCGTGTGCTCGCAGAACCACGACCAGGTCGGCAACCGCGCCAGCGGCGACCGGCTTCGCCACGTCGTCGACCCCGCCGCGCTTCGTGTCGCAGCCGCACTCGTGCTCCTCGCACCGGGCATCCCGCTGTTGTTCATGGGCGAGGAGTGGGGCGCGTCCACTCCGTTCCCGTACTTCGCGGACGAGCGTGACCCGAAGCTCGACGACGCCGTGCGCGAGGGGCGAAGGCGTGAGTTCGAGGCGTTCGGGTGGGGGCCGGAGGATGTGCCGGACCCACTCGATCCCGAGACGTTCGCGTCGGCCGTCCTCCGATGGGACGAGATCACCGAACCAGGCCACGGGTCGCTCCTCGAGTGGTACCGGTCGCTGCTCTCGCTGCGCCGGGCGCGGCCGGACCTCTGCGACCCGCGCCCCGAGCGCGTCTCCGTGACGTTCGACGAGGACGAGCGCTGGCTGGTGCTGACCAGGGGCGCCACCGACGTGGTGGTCAACCTCGCCTCCGAGACCGTGACCATCCCGCTTCCCACCGATCCGCACCGACAGCTGCTGCTGAGCTCGTGTGGCCGAGTCGACCTGGACGTGGCATGCGTCACCCTGCCCGGGATATCGGCGATCGTGGCCGCTCGCGATGATTAGCAGGCCGGTGGGCTGGGTAGCGTCAACCCCGTGCGAGTCCCCCGCCTGCTCCCACGTCGGCCTGTCCGGCAGCCCCAGGTCTCCAAGAGGCCAGTCTTTTCGGCGCTCGATGACGACCCGGTGCTGCTCTGCGAGTGCGCTGACGGATCCTGCGACTGCTGATCCGTGTGTCCGTTGACACCGGCACCACTCGTCGCGACCTACCGCATCCAGCTCCGCCCCGGGTTCGGCTTCGCCGAGACCGCTGAGGTCGTCCCCTACCTGGCCCGTCTGGGCATCAGCCACCTCTACCTCTCGCCCGCGTTCGACGCGGTGCCCGCGAGTGCCCACGGCTACGACGTCGTCGATCCCGCGAGGTTGCGCGACGAGCTCGGCGGTGTGCTCGGCTTCGAGCTGCTCGTCGCCGCGGCGCAGGCCGACGGTCTCGGCATCGTGCTCGACATCGTCCCCCACCACATGGCGGCGCACGCGGCGAACCGTTGGTGGTGGGACGTGCTCGAGCTCGGCCAGTCGAGCCGGTATGCCCGCCACTTCGACATCGACTGGGACCCGCCGGAGCGACGGTTGCGGGGCAGCGTGCTCCTCCCCGTCCTCGGGGATCACTTCGGGCGCGTGCTCGAGGCCGGCGACCTCAAGATCGAACAGGCCGCCGGGGGCCGGTTCCAAGCCCGCTACTTCGAGCACGTCGCGCCGCTGTCTCCGGCGACGGCCGGCGACCTGCTGGCAACAGCCGCGGGTCGCGCCGGGCACGCCGAGCTCGCGTTCGCGGGGAGGGTGCTGCAGCGCACCGAGCACGAGGACGACATCACGGTCGCGTACGAGATGGTGCAGCGGTGCCTCGACGCCGAGCCCGACCTGCTCGCCGTGCTCGACGACGTCGTCGAGGAGTGCAACGCCGACGCGGACCGGCTCGGCGAGCTGCTCGACCGGCAGCACCACCGCTTCGCCCGCTGGCAGCTGGCTGCGCACGAGCTCGACTACCGCCGGTTCTTCGACGTCGACTCACTCGTCGCGCTGCGCAGCGAGCGTCCCGAGGTGTTCGACGACACCCACCGGCTCGTGCTCGAGCTCGCGACGCGCGGCGACGTGGATGGTCTGCGCATCGACCACATCGACGGGCTTCGCGATCCCTTCGGCTACCTGAACAGGCTGCGGGAGGCGGCTCCCGACAAGTGGATCCTCGTCGAGAAGATCCTCCAGCCCGGCGAGCAGCTCGACGAGCGGTGGCCCGTCGATGGCACGACCGGCTACGAGCTGCTCGCGGACGCGTGCGCGGTGCTCGTGGATCGCGCCGGCGCGGATCGCCTGGTCGAGGTGTGGTCGGACTTCACGGGCGAAGCGCTGCGCTTCGGCGAGGTGCTGCTGGCGTCCCGGCGCGAGATCCTGGAGGGGATCCTCGCCACCGACCTCGAGCGGGTCGTCGCCGTGCTGGTCCGCGTGTGCGAGGGCCAACGTCGCTGGCGTGACTTCAGCCGCGTCGAGCTGCGCGAAGCGATCGCCGAGGTCGCCGTGCACGTCCCCGCGTACCGCACCTACGTCGTCGTCGGCGAGGAGCCGGTCGCGGCCGACATCGCGCTCGTGACCGCAGCAGTGGCTGCGGCCCAGGCGTCGCGTCCCGACATCGACATCGGGCTCCTGAACTTGCTGCGCGAGCTGCTGCTCGGCTCGGTGCAGACGCCGGATGCCGCAGAGCTGGTGGCGCGCTTCCAGCAGCTGACGGGTCCGTTGGCGGCCAAGGGAGGCGAGGACACCGCGTTCTACCGGTGGACCCCGCTGCTCGCGGCGAACGAGGTGGGAGCCGAGCCCGATCGGCCCGCCCTGGACCCCGAGGCCTTCCACGACCGGTCCATCGAGACCCAGCGGCGCTGGCCCCGGACGATGGTGACGACGTCGACACACGACACGAAGCGGGGCGAGGACGTCCGCGCCCGCATCGCTGTGCTCAGCGAGATCCCCGAGCAGTGGACCGAGGCCGTTGCCCGCTGGTCCGCGATGAACGGCGTGCCGGACCGGGCGACGGAGTGGTTCCTCTACCAGACCCTGGTCGGCGCCCACCCGCTGCCGCTCGAACGAGCGTGGCCGGTCCTCGAGAAGTCGATGCGGGAGGCGAAGACCCGGACGAGCTGGGTGCGACCTGACGAGGAGTTCGAGGCCGAGATGCGCAAGGTCCTCGAGCGGATGCTGGCCGACCCTGTCTTCGTCGCCGACCTCGATGCGTTCGTGGCGCCACTGGTCGAGCCGGGCCGGATCAACGCACTGAGCCAGGTGGCGCTGCGCCTCTTCTCCCCCGGAGTGCCGGACACCTACCAGGGATGCGAGCTGTGGGACGACAGCCTCGTCGACCCCGACAACCGCCGGCCCGTCGACTACGACGCGAGACGCGCCGCACTCGCCGAGGTCGAGGCCGGCCCCGACGCCGGCGCACTCTGGGTCGAGCGCCAGGACTCGGGGCTGCCGAAGCTGGAGCTCGTACGGGCCGGACTCGAGCTGCGCCGCCGCCATCCCGAGGCGTTCGGGCGCGACGGCGCGTACGAGCCCGCGCCCTCGA
>JBEEGB010000209.1:0-6094 GCA_041166585.1 Acidimicrobiaceae bacterium | reverse complement strand
CATGAGGTTCCGCACAGGTGTGGTGGTGGGGCTGGGCATCGGCTACTACCTCGGCGCGAAGGCCGGCCGAGGGCGCTACGAGCAGATGGACCGCTGGCTCCAGAAGGCGAAGGAGAGCGACATCATGGAGACGGCGACCGAGAAAGCGCGGGCGGTCGTCGATCTGGGGATGGAGCGCGCTCGCGACATCATCGAACGCAACGAGGACGACGAGGTGACGATCGAGGTTCCGTTGCACGGCAACGGAGCCGCGCGGTAGGGCTGGCTACTCGCCGTCGAGGTAGTCGCGCAGCTTCTGGCTGCGATGCGGATGGCGCAGCTTGGCCAGCGTCTTCGACTCGATCTGGCGGATGCGCTCGCGGGTGACGCCGAACTCGCGCCCCACCTCCTCGAGCGTGCGCGCCTGGCCATCCTCGAGCCCGAAGCGCAGCCGGACGACCTGCTGCTCGCGCTCGTTGAGCTCGCCCAGCGCTTCGAGCACGGCGGAGTTGAGCATCATCTTCGCGGCGATCTCGGCTGGCGCCTCGGCTTGGGCGTCCTCGATGAAGTCGGCGAGGTTGGAGTCGTCCTCCTCCCCCACCGGCGAGTCGAGCGACAGGGGATCCTGTGAGATCCGCATGATCTCGCGCACGCGGGCTGCAGTCATGCCGACCTTGTCGGCGAGCTCCTCGACGGTGGGTTCGCGCTCGAGCTCTTGGAGCATCTGTCGCTGCACGCGGTGGACCTTGTTGATCGACTCGACCATGTGGACCGGGATCCGGATGGTGCGGGCCTGGTCCGCGATCGCCCTTGTGATGGCCTGACGGATCCACCACGTCGCATAGGTCGAGAACTTGAAGCCCTTCGTGTAGTCGAACTTCTCGACCGCACGCATGAGACCGAGGTTGCCCTCCTGGATGAGATCGAGGAAGAGCATCCCGCGGCCCATGTAGCGCTTCGCGATCGACACGACCAGACGCAGGTTGGCTTGGATGAGCTCGCTCTTGGCTTGCTCGCCGTCGCGGGCGAGGCGCTCGTGGCGGCGACGCTCCGCGAAGTCGAGCGTGTCGAGCTCGCGCAGCGCAGAGAGATCGGCGAGCCGCTCCGATGCCAGCCCGCCGGCTTCGATGCGCTTGGCCAGCACCACCTCCTCCGCCGCGCTCAGCAGCGGGACCCGGCCGATCTCCTTGAGATACATGCGAACCGGGTCGGACGTGGAGCCCGGCGTGCGGGCGTCGGCCAGGCGATCGGCGTTGAGACGGATCGGACGGTGGCGCAACACCGAGTGCGGGATGCCCTCGTCGGCCTCTTCGATCGCGAGCACGTCAGCGAGCGTCACCGCCGGGATCGAGGCCGGGACCACCTCGTCCGGCTCCTCGACCGTGATGCCCGCCAGTGCCAGGCTCGTGACCATCTGCGCGAGGACGTCGGCAGTGAGCTCGGCGGTGATGACCGCGAGCACATCGTCTTGTGTCAGCACACCCCCCCGGGAGCGGCCTCGCTGGACCAACAGGTCGATCTCTTGCCCATCGACCACCGCCCGGCGGAGCGCGGCATTGGCATCACCGATCATCCGCATCCTCGCTCCGTGAACCCAACCAGAGTAGCAACGACTCGATGGCCGCTCTTCGCGAATCGGCCTCAGCGAGCCCACCGAGCAGCAGCAACGGCTCGCGGGTGATGAGACCGACCTCGGCATCGCGAGCACCCCTGGTCAGCTCGGTGACCGCGCGCAACGTCGCTTCGCGCACGAGACGGGCGACGACCTCCTCCGGTTCGGACTCTGTCTCCTCGACCGCGAGGCGGAGCAGCAGCTCCGCGGCGCCGGGGTCCGCGGCAGTGATGGCGTCCTGCGCGTTGGCTGTGGATGCCAGCGCGCGGAACGCAGCGAGGTTCCGATCATCAACGAAGAGTGCTTCGGTCGCGCGCGGTTCGAGCATGAGCAGCGGGTCGATCTCGTCGGGGCTGTGAAGGAGGTGGCGGAGTGCTTCGAGCTCGTGGTTGTCGCGTGTCACGACGGCCCGGCGGACGTCTTCGCGCACGCGCGCCGCTCCTGGCGCACGAAGGCGAGCGCGCAACGTGTTCGGGTCGAGGCGACACCGATCGGCGACCTCCATCACGTACTGGTCGCGCACGAGCTCCGACGGATGCTCACGGATCACGTCGAGGACCGTCTCCGCGGCGCGCGCCCGTCCCTCCGGTGAGCTGAGCGCGCCACCGCCGAGCACGCGGTTCACGCGGAACCCGAGGAACGGCATCGCGCCCTTCACTGCGGCCTGCAGCGCAGCCGGGTCGGTGCGGGCCAGGTCTGCGGGGTCGACGCCGTCGGGCATGGCGGCGACCGCCACCTCGAGGTCGAGCTTCTTCTCCCACTCGTAGAACTTGGCGGCCGCGTTCTGGCCTGCCGCGTCCGCGTCGAAGGCGAGCACGATCCGGCGAGCGAACCGCTTGAGCAACCGCAGGTGCTCCTCGGTGAGCGCGGTGCCGCAGGTGGCGACGGCGCGGGGCACACCGGCCGCGGCGAAGCCGATGACGTCGGTGTAGCCCTCGCAGACGATCGCCTCGTCTTCGTGCACGATGTCCGTCTTCGCCCAGTTGAGGCCGTAGAGCACCTTCGACTTCGAGTAGATCGCGGTCTCTGGCGAGTTCTTGTACTTCGGTCCGTCTCGTCCCGGCAGGATCCGGCCGCCGAAGGCCACGGGGTCGCCGCTGGCGTCGTAGATCGGGAACAGCACCCGCCCCCGGAACGCGTCCGTCGGCCGGCCGCCTCGGTTCAGGAACCCAAGACCGGTGTCGACGAGGACGTCGTCGGGGAGCCGAAGCGCGCGGGCCAGCTCGTCCCACGCGTCCGGTGCCCACCCGATCTCGTAACGCCGAACCACGTCGCCATCGAGCCCACGGGAGCGCAGGTAGCCGCGAGCCTCACCCGCGTCCGGGCCGTGGAGCAGGCGCTCGTGGTACCAAGCCACGGCCTTCGTCATGGCGTCGAGCAGCACCCCCCTGCGCCTGCGACCCTCGTCCTCGCCCTTCTCCGTGAAGCGGAGCCCGATGCCACACCGGCTCGCAAGCCACTCGACGGCCCCCACGAAGTCGAGCTGCTCGATCTCGCGGACGAACGAGATGGTGTCGCCGCCCTTCTGGCACCCGAAGCACTTCCAGAGGCCGTTCTCCTCGTTGACGTTGAACGATCCCGACTTCTCCGCATGGAACGGGCACAGCCCCACCCACCGGCGCCCCACCCGCTTGAGCTGCACGTACTGCGAGACGATCTCGCGGAGGTTGACCGCCTCGCGGACGCGCTGGACGTCCTCGTCGAGGATGCCCACTAGCTCACCACCCACTCCATCCCCGAGGACGGTAGCGGGCACCGGTCACGGTTCGGTCCGCATCTCCTTGCGCCACCACACCGCGGTCCAGTCGACATCGTGGATCGGTGAGCTGATCGCCTGCGCCGCCCGGTAGTCCGTCACAGCCTGCCGGCACGCTTCGATCCCGTTGTAGTCGTCCACGATCACGAAACCGCCCGGTGACACCTTCGGCTCGAGGTGGACGAGCGCGTCGATGGTCGACTCGTAGAGATCACCATCCAGCCGGAGCACCGCGATGTGCTGCACGGGCAAGGACGGAAGGGTGTCGCGGAACCACCCTTCGGTGAACACGACGCGTTCGTCGAGCAGTCCGTAGCGCGCGAAGTTGGCGCGGACCTCGTCGAGCCCGACCTCGAGCTCCGAGTACTCGTGCAACCGCATCGGCACGTCGATCGGGTAGCGCTCCGCGTCCGCCTCAGGCAGACCCGCGAACGAGTCGCACGCCCACACGCGCCGGTGCTCGTCGCCGAGAGCAGCCAGGATCGCGCGGAAGAAGATGGCCGTGCCGCCGCGCCACACGCCGGTCTCGACCAGGTCGCCCGGGACGTCGTCGACGAGGGCGCGCGCGGTGCAGTCGAGGACGTTGCCGAGACGGGCCAGGCCCACCATCGTCTCCGCGTGCGGGGGCCAGTCGTTGCCCACCGCGCGCGTCTTCCGATCGGCTCCCGGTCGCACGAGCCGCCAGCTCCGCTCGCGCAACATTGCTCGCAGCGCGGGCTCGTCAGGCGGACCAGGCCAATCCCGGAGGTCGACGTTGCGGACCTCCTCGTCGAGGAACAGGTCCCGGGTCAGGCAGCCCGCGAGGAGGTCGAGGTAGCGGGCTGCTGGTTCGGGCAGCGGGGGGTCCAGCTCGCCCAGCGGGGGGTCCAGCTCGGGCGGCGGAGGGTCCAGCGCGGTCATGGGGCCGGCGACGCTATCCCGCCGGCCCCATGACCCGTCTCCACGAGACGCGGCTCGCTACCTGCGGGCCTCGAACACGCGGTTGAACGGCGTCTCGGTGGCGCGGCGGAAGCGGGAGAACCCGGCCTGGCCGAGCAGCTCCTGCCAGCGCTCGTCGGTCACCTGGTTGCCGAGCGCGTACCCGCCGTCCTGCGCTTGCGCCGCCGGCGTGCAGATGCCGACCGAGCCCGCGTAGAAGATGCGGCTCACCGGGTTCACGTTCTCCTCCAACGGGCCTGCCGCCGCCGGCTCGACCAGCAGCCACGTCCCGTCCGCGGCGAGCGAGCTGCAGATGTGCGCCGCTCCCCCGACGGGGTCACCCATGTCGTGGAGTGCGTCGAAGATGCAGACGAGGTCGTAGCCGCCGTCCACCTCGGGGAAGTCCTGGGCGGAGGCAACCTCGAAGCGCACCCGATCCCCCACGCCGGCGTCGGCTGCCCGCTTGCGAGCCTCGTCGATGGAGTCAGCGTGGTAGTCGAAGCCGACGATGGTCGACGCCGGGTACTCCTGCGCCAGGAGGATGGTGGATGCTCCGTGGCCGCAGCCCACGTCGGCCACCGTGGCCCCGGCGCGCAGCTTTGCATCGACGCCGTCCAGCGCGGGGATCCACGCGGCGACGAGGTTGCCGAGGTAGCCGGGCTTGAACAGCCGCTCGGTGCCATGGAAGAGGTCATGGCAGTGGGCGTGCCATCCCAGGCCGGTCCCGTTGCGGAACGCATCACGGATCTTGTCCTCGTCCTTGTAGATCGCAGCCGCGATGGTCATCGCTCCGGCGAGGAACGCCGGGGTCGAGTCGTCGGCCAGCACAGCGGCCTGCTCCTCCGTGAGGCGGAACTCCTTCGTCGCGGCGTCGTACTCGCAGTAGCCGCTCACGAACTGCGCGTTGAGCCACTCCTCGACCAATCGAGTGTCGAAGCCGGTGGCGGCAGCCAACGCCGCGCCCGTGCTCGGCCCGTGCTCGGCAAGGGCCTTGTAGAGGCCCAGCTTGTCGCCGATGACGACGGTCGCCGCGTGCATCGCAGCGCCGAAGTCGGTGACGAACCGTCCGATCAGGTCGTTGAGCTTGTCCTCGTCGATTGCCATGTGGTGCTCCTTGTCGTTGCGGTGGAGCCCTCACCGTGCGACGCCCGGCTTGCAGAGATGCTGCGGCGCGGCTGCAAGGGTCCTGCAGGGTGCGACCGCCACGATGCCGGCATGACCACACGCACCGAGACCACCGTCATCGACCGCCTGCTCGCCTCCATCGAAGCGGCCTCCGTTCCCGCCGAGCTCTACGCCCCCGATGCCCGGCTCGACGCCGTCGTGCCCGGCTGGCGCTTCGAGCTCGTCGGCGGCGACGCGATCGCCGCGGAGTTCGGCCGGTGGTTCGACCACCCCGGCACCCTCGAGGAGCTACGGCGCGAACCCACCGCCACCGGCGAGGTCGTCGTGTACACCGTGGCGTGGGAGGAGGACGGCGTGCCGCACGCGGCGCGCCACATCCACCTCCTCGAGGTCGACGATCTCGGGTGCATCCGAAGCGATCACGTGTGGTGCGGCGGCCGCTGGCCGTCCCCGCTCCTCGCGCAGATGGAAGCAGCCCCGCGATGATGGTTGACGTGGAAGCAGCCGCCCCGGACCTGGCGCTCGTACCACGACCGGTGGCCTCATCGGTCGACGAGCTCCTGGCCGGCGCGACCAACCGCGAGCCCTTCCTCCACACCGATTCGAAGTCGGGATCAGGGTTCGAGCGGGTCACGATCGACGGCAAGCCTCACATCGTGAAGTACGTCCACATCGACGACGACTGGACGATGCGCTTCTGCGGC
>JBEEGB010000208.1:0-4575 GCA_041166585.1 Acidimicrobiaceae bacterium | reverse complement strand
GTCGCCACGGAGGCGGACCTGTTGGGCCGGGACGTGCTCGAGCTCGTCGCACCGCAGTCCATGACCGCAGCACAAGCCCGGCGGGACGCCGCCTCGACGGGGCTTGCTCAGGGATCGCAGGTCGTCGCCATGCGCCGCCCGGACGGAACCGAGAGCTTCGTGGAGGTCACGTCGTCGAGCGCCGAGTGGAACGGAGGCCCCGCCCGCCGGCTCAGCATCCATCCGAGCGCCGATCCCCCTGCTCGCCTCCGCCAGCTCGTCACCGGTGTGTTCAGCGAGGTGTCGGACGCAGTCATCGTCACCGACCCGCACCTCCACGTCCGCAGCTGGAACCAGGCGGCCGCGCGCCTCTACGGATGGGCCGAGCACGAGGTGCTCGGGCGCCACCTGTTCGACGTCGTCAAGCTCGCGGCCGATGACCCGAAGCTGACCTCGGGTCTGCTCACGCTCGAGGAGACGGGACGCTGGTTCGGCGAGAGCCATCAGGTGGCCCGAGACGGGTCGCTCGTGACCGTCTCCTCGTCGATGACGTTGGTTCGCGATGACCCTGGCGAACCCGTCGTCATCGTGTCCGTCAATCGCCCTGCCGCTGTGCCGCGTTCGAACGCGAGCCCTCACTCCCGGAACAGCCAAGTCGAGACGGAGATCCAGCGGGGCCTCGACCGCGACGAGTTCGTCGTTCACTACCAGCCCGTGGTGGCCCTCGACGACCTCCACGTCATCACCGTCGAAGCGCTGGTGCGTTGGAACCACCCGGACCGCGGACTCCTCCTGCCGGCGTCCTTCATCGACGCTGCCGAACGCACCGGCATCATCGTCGAGCTGGGGCGCACCGTCTTCCACGAGGCCTGTCGCCAGACGGCCGAGTGGCGTCGAGCCGGCATCGACCTCGGAGTGGCGATCAACCTCTCGGCCAGGCAGCTCTCGGACGTCGCACTGTTCGACGACATCAGCGCGATGCTCGCGGTGACGGGGCTCGATCCTGATGCGCTCTGGCTCGAGGTCACCGAGACTGCATTGGTCGAGGACGTCAGTCAGGCCGCCGAGGTGCTCCATCGCTTGGCCGCCACTGGGATCGGGATCACGATCGACGACTTCGGTACTGGCTGGGCCAGCCTGACCTACCTCAAGCAGTTCCCGGTCAGCGCCCTCAAGATCGATCGGTCCTTCGTCACCGACATCGACCTCAACCCACAAGACGCCGCCATCGCCCGCTCGATCCTCTCGCTCGGCGAAGAGCTCGACTTGGTCGTCGTCGCGGAAGGGATCGAGACCGTCCCGCAACAGCAGGCCCTGCAAGCACTCGGCTGCATGATCGGACAAGGGTTCCTCTTCGGCAGACCGGTCCCAGCCGCCGAGGTGCCCATCGAGCGTGCACGCCGGTTCCGACGCGCGGATGGCTTGGGTGACCGCACGCGTGGGTAGTCAAGCGCCCATGGCTGACGCAAAGGGCAAGGCGAGGGAGATCCTGGGCTGGTTGACAGGGGATCGCAAGGTCGAGGCCGAGGGAAGAGCCGAACAGCACGGACACGATCACCCCACCGATGAGGAGGTGGTGGAGAGCACCGCCTACGTGCGTGAGGAGTACGGCGAGACGCCAGACGGCTCGGGTTCACCTGACGGGAAGCACTAGACCAGCGGTCCATGTCTGACTATGTGATCCCCGAGCCCGAACCCAAGCCGATCGACGAGAAGCTCGCCATCGAGCTGCGCCACCTCGCCGACAACGCGGTGCTGAAGGCGCATCCGTCCGGCGCCGAGCAGTGCGAGAACTGCCGCTACTACCTCGAGAACTCGGCCGAGATCTCGTACTGCTGGCACCCGAAGCTGCGCATCTTGGTCGGCGCCGAGTGGTGGTGTCAGTGGTGGGAGGCGATCCCCGAGTCGTAGCCGTCTAGGCGTCGAGGCCGCGCAACCATTGGGTCAGGTACAGCGGATCGGCGAGCGTGCGTGGGTGGTGTCCCGGAAGGCAGGACACGACCACGGTCGGGAGCAGGCTGAACGCCAGGCTCAACGACCAACGAGCGAGCCGGAACCATGCCACCGGGTGGTGGAGTCGCCGGGTCGAGCGGAGCATCACGAGGTTGCCGGCAAAGGTGAACAGGATGAGCAAGGCGAGTGACAGGCTCGTGGCCGCGGCATAGCGGCGGCGCGAGCCGTCGGTCGCCTCGAACACGTCGAAGGCTGCCGACTTGTGCTCGACCTCCTCGGCCAGGTGCCACAGGTACAGCCGCGTCACCTCGGGCTCCGCACCATCGAACAGCGCGCGGATGTTGTCGTCGACCCAGCGGGCGATGCCGAACGCGATGGTCTCGGAGCCCGCCGCGAACGCGACGTTGAAGCGCCGGGTGCGCGTCCGACCGAGCCATCGGTAGGTCCGGTGCATCCATCGCTCGAGGCGGCGGATGCCGGGGCACTGCGCGGCGAGCACGTCGTTGAAGTGGCGGTGCTGGACGTGATGGCCGAGCTCCTGCTTCACGTACGCCTCGGTGGTGGACCGCAACGGCTCGTCGAGGTCCGGCAACGTCGCCCGGACCGATCGAACGATGTACGGCTCCACGTAGGGCATGAGGAGCGAGATGCTGTTCGCGGCGAACGCGAGCTCGGGCACGGACGGATGCCACGCCAGGGGAAGGTCGTCCGGGAAGTCGAACGCCATGGTCCGGACCGGGAGCGGCCGGCTCGGAGCAGCGGTGTCCACGCCTACCCATCGGCCGCCAAGACGCCGATCTGAGCAGGTCCTGACGCCGGGACGGGCGCTGGAGGCGCCGGTTCGCCACGCCCCAAGCAGGAAAGCCCCCTGCCGCCCACGAACCCAGAAGCCGGGAGAACGTGCCGCAGTCCCGCGGGCAACCGCAGGGCGCGGCTCAAGCGAGGGAGATGCCGTGAACCGCAGCACGTTGGCGCGTCGCTATGCGCCCATCGTCGGTTTGGCCGTCCTGCAGCTGCTCATCATCGGCTTCGTGCCGTCAAAGGCGGCCAAGAACGACGCCGCTCAAGTGGCGACCCGAGGTGGGGCCGCAGCATCCGGCGCCACGTCGAAGGCGGGCGCCACCGGCCCCGGAGGCGCGACGACGCCAGGGGCCGCGGTCAGCGGTCCTGCCGGTGCCGCCGTCGCGGGGCCGGGTGGCAGCGCCGGCACGGGTGGAGGCGGCACCGACAGCGGGGCGCCTCCTGGCGCCGAGGCCAGCGGCGACACCAGCCATTGCGTCAACGGTCGCGAGTTCGACCCGGCGATCGCCTACTGGGCGCCGCCGTGCGTGCCCGGCACGCCCGGTGCGGCAGCAGGGAACAACGGCGGCGCGACCTACCAGGGCGTCAGCGGCGACACGATCACGCTCGTCGACTACATCTCCAACTACGGCGCCGAGGTCAACGCGATCCTCCAGGCCCAGGGAACGCTCCTCACGTACGAGGACGCGAAGGTCCTCGACGCGGCGTGGATGAACTTCATCAACACGCACTACGTGCTGTACGGGCGCAAGGTCAACATCGTCACCTACCAGGGCAAGTGCCAGAGCGTGCCGCCCGACTACCCGTGCCTCATCAGCGAGATGGACAGCATCGTCGCGACCTACTCGCCGTACGCCGTCAACTGGCAGACGACCCTTTGCTCAGCCTGCTACCAGGAGCTGGCGCGGTTGAAGGTGGTGGCCGTCGGCGGCACCGGCTTCAGCGACTCGCTCGCCGGCGCGCTCGCCCCCTTCTTCTATGGCGCGGGCGAGAGCTCGACAAGGGTGGAGCAGGCGTTCGCGGAGCTTTATTGCTCGCAGATGACGGGGCCCGTGAAGTTCGCGGGCCACCAGAACCCGGCCCAGGACTTCAACGGGAAGCCGCGCGTGCTCGGCATCATCTCCACGAACGACCCTGACAACGAGGACACCGTCCTCAAGTTCCTGGTGCCGCTGTTGAAGCAGACGTGCGGCGTGACCGTCGACCACTTCTACTTCTACGACCAAGACATCAACACCGCGGCCAAGCAGGTGGCGGCCGGCATCGCGGCGATGGACACGCTGAACAACCCGGCAACGACGGTGCTGTGCCTGTGCGACCAAGTTGCGCCCGCCTTCCTGTTCGACGGCGAGCAGTCCAACAACTACTACCCCGAGAACGTCATCGCGACGAACCAGCAGATGGACATCGAGACGACAGGACAGTCGTACGGCCCGAACGACGACGGCAGTGGCTCGCTCGGTTGCCCTTCACCGCAGCTCGGTTGTGAGTACGACCTTGCGTTCGGGATCTCGATCGTTGGAGCACCCGAGCCGCAGGACAACACCGTGGGCGTCCGGATCTTCAAGGACGGCAGCGGCGGCGGCGCCTTGCCCGGCGGGGTCACGGGGATCAACGCCAGCCTCATCGCCCAAGAGTGGATCATGTTGGCCAACCTGATCGAGGCGGCCGGCCCGAACCTCACTCCGGACACGATGGCCGCGCAGGCGGGGTCTCTCGGCAATGTGGGGAGCGGCACCGACTCCGTGCTCGGGTTCTCGAACGGCAGCGGCTACTGGACCCAGGATGCTCGCCTCGTCTACTGGAACCGCAACCAGCCTTCGCCGTACAACGGCAAGAAGG
>JBEEGB010000207.1:0-3810 GCA_041166585.1 Acidimicrobiaceae bacterium | reverse complement strand
TTCTCGATGCGGCGCAAGCGCTCGGTGTGGGAGCGCACCAAGCGCCCCTTCAGCTCGTCGATGGCCTCGAACGCGCCACCGAGCGCGAGCACGTCCTCGAGCTCAGAGGTGGCGGCATCGATCAGCTCGGTGGTCTTCGCCTCGATGACCTTGGAGCCGTCGAAGATGTCGTCGTACTCGAGCAGGTCGGTCTCGTAGGCCAGCACCTGCTGGATGCGCAGCGACCACTGCTGGTCCCAGGGTCGGGGGAGGCCGAGCGCCTCGTTCCATGCCGGCAGCTGGATCGACCGGGCGCGCGCTCGCTTGGACAGCGTTACGCCGAGGGCCTCGAGCACGATGCGCTGCACGTTGTTCTCCGGTTGTGCCTCGGTGAGCCCGAGCGAGTTCACCTGCACGCCGTAGCGGAAGCGGCGGGCCTTGTCGTCGGTGACGCCGTAGCGCTCGCGACCGATGCGATCCCACATCTCGGTCATGGCGCGGAGCTTGCACGTCTCCTCGATGAAGCGGATCCCGGCGTTGACGAAGAACGAGATCGACGCGAAGACCGACGTGAACCGATCCTCCGACACCTGACCCGAGTCGCGGACCGCGTCGAGCACGTCGATGGCGGTGGCCATCGCGTACGCGATCTCCTGCACCGGCGTGGCGCCCGCCTCCTGCAGGTGGTAGCTGCAGACGTTCATCGGGTTCCAGAGCGGGACCCACTCAGAGCAGAACGCGACCATGTCGACGATGAGCCGTCGGCTGGGCAGCGGCGGGAAGATGTACGTGCCCCTGGAGAGGTACTCCTTCACGATGTCGTTCTGCGTCGTGCCCCGCAGCCGCTTCGACTCGACGCCGTGGCGCTCGGCGTTGGCCACGTAGAGGCCGAGCAACCAGGCCGCCGTGGCGTTGATCGTCATCGAGGTGTTCATCTCGTCGACGGGGATGCCGTCGAGCAGCTGCTCCATGTGACCCAGGTGGGCGACGGGGACGCCGACCTTGCCGACCTCGCCGCGGGCGTGCGGGTCGTCCGGGTCGTAGCCGGTCTGGGTGGGCAGGTCGAAGGCGATCGACAGCCCGGTCTGACCGCGGGAGAGGTTCGTCCGGTAGAGCTCGTTCGAGGCACGCGCGGTCGAGTGGCCGGAGTACGTGCGCATCATCCACGGCTTGTCGGCGGGCAGGGCCATGCCCCAACGCTACGGCGCAGCGGTGCCCCGAGTCACCTCGCCGGCTTCGCCTCGACCCCGGCGCGTACGACACGGGCTGGTGGGTGGCCGAAGCGGTCAGCCGAATGCGTCGGGAAGCGGTCGTTCGAGAGCGGCGCGGAGCAGCTCGAGGTAGCGGTCGCGCGGCACCTCGATGGCACCCAGCGATCCGAGGTGGTCGGTGTGCCACTGGACGTCGAGCAGCCGGTCGGGCTCGCCGTCGCGAACCAGCTCCACGAGCCCGACGAGCGCCACCTTCGACGCGTCGGTCCGATGGTGGAACATCGACTCGCCGGCGAAGAGGCCTCCGACGGCGAGCCCGTAGAGACCGCCGGCCAACGTGCCGTCCTCGAGCGACCACGCCTCGACGCTGTGGACCCAGCCCAGCTCGTGCAAGCGCACGTACGCCGAGCGGACCTCCGGGGAGATCCATCCGTGCGGGCGACGGCGGTCGGCACAGGCGTCGATCACCGCCGCCAGCTGTGTGTCGACGCGCACCTCGTATCGGGCGCACGAGCGACGCAGCGACCGGGAGATCCGCAGGCGCTCGAGCGGGATGATCGCCCTCGGATCCGGCGACCACCACCCCATCGGCCCGCCCCGGTGCAAGGGCATGGGGAAGATGCCCTGGCGGTAGGCGGCCAGCACCGTCCCCGGTTCGAGGTCAGCGCCGACACCGACGATGCCGTGCTCGTCCGCCGCGCTCGCAGGCGGGAACGACCATGGCGTCGGCTCCGGCTCAGGAGCCATCCCTCCGGTCAGTAGCTGTAGAAGCCGAGCTTGGTCTTGCGGCCGAGGTGGCCGGCGGCGACCATGCGGCGCAGGGTCGGCACGGCCGCGTAGTTCGGGTCGCGGAACTCGTCGTAGAGCGCGTCGAGGATGGCGAGCGACGTGTCGAGGCCGACGAGGTCGAGCAGAGCAAGCGGACCCATCGGGAAGTTGCAGCCGCCCTTCATCGCCGCGTCGATGTCTTCCTTCGACGCGGTCGCGGTCTCGAGCATGCGCACCGCGTTGTTGAGGTAGGGGAAGAGCAGCGCGTTCACGATGAAGCCCGCACGGTCCTTCACCTCGACCGGGCCCTTGCCGCACGCGGTCGCGAACGCCTTGGCGGTCTCGATGGTCTCGTCGCTCGCGGTGAGCGGACGCACGATCTCGACCAGGCTCATCATCGGTGCCGGGTTGAAGAAGTGGATGCCGCACACGCGCTCGGGGCGCTCGGTGACGACGGCGAGCTCGACGACGGGGAGCGTCGAGGTGTTGGTGGCGAGGATCGCGTCGTCCTTCACCACGAGATCGAGCTGACGGAACAGCTCCTTCTTCACGGCGAGGTCCTCGACGACCGACTCGAGCACGAGGTCGCAGTCGGTGAGAGCGTGCAGGTCGTGGGTGGCGGTGACCCGCTGCGCGATCTGGTCGCGCTCGGCCTGCTCGAGCCTGCCCTTCTCGACCTGCTTGTCGAGGGACTTGGCGAGCGCAGCCACCATGGCATCCGCGCTGCTCTGCTGGCGCGACCGCAGGATCACCTCGACCCCGGCCTTGGCCGCCACCTCGGCGATGCCCGATCCCATGATCCCTGAGCCGACGATCCCCAGCCGTTTGATGGTCATGGAGGGAGAAGTTACCGGCGGGTAGACGACCCGTTCCAACTGGGGCGGGCCCCACGTCGGCCTATCGTGCCGGCGGATGAAGATCGACGTCGGGTTTCCCACGGGGTACGAGCGACGGTTGCCACCGGCGGCGCTCGTCGTGCTCCGAGAGCGCCGGCGCCGCCTCCTGGGACGGCCGACCGGGCGGGTGCTCGACCTGGGCGGATGTGAGGCGCACGTCCCCCTGCTCTCGTCCTCAGCAGCCACGAGCATCGTCGTGCTGACCACGCCGGAGGAGCGCGGGGCGCGGCTGCGGCGCCGGGCTGCCGATGCTCCGATCGAGGTCGACGTCCGCGACGCGACGATCGACGAGCTGGCCGACGCGGGCGAGCGGTTCGACACCGTGGTCTCGGTGCTCCAGCTGTCCCTCGACGATGATCTCGAAGCGGGGATGCGCACCATCGGCCGGTTGATCTCGCCCGACGGTGTGCTGCTCTTCCTCGAGCCCACCACCGAGCGCGGGCTCACTGCCCGCGTGCAGCACCTGCTCGGCCCGGCCACTCGCCTCACGACCGGCCGCCGACCCGACCGCGACCTCACCGGCAGCGCACGCGCCGGCGGTCTCCTCGTCACCGACTGCGAAAGGCTCACCATGCCCACGCTCTGGCCGTTCCGCGCCTTCGTCGAAGGCGTTGCTCGCCTTCCCATCGCGGCGCGTGCCCGATGACGGGCCCCCTCGTGCTCGTGGGTGGAGGCGAGTGGAGCGATGGTTGCAGCTTCGACGCCGCGCTGCTCGAGGCGAGCGGCGCCACCGAGGTCACCGTGATCCCGACGGGCTCCGCGTACGAGCACCCGGCTCGGCTCGTCGAGGCGGCCGCGAAGTGGTTCGCAACGCTCGGTGCCACCGTCGTCGGGCTGAACGTGCTGGGTCGGACCGACGCACTGGACCCCGCCAACGTCGAGGCGGCCCGCCGCGCCCGCTTCGTCTACCTGGCCGGCGCATCTCCGATGCACCTGCGCTCGGTGCTCAAGGACAC
>JBEEGB010000206.1:0-8470 GCA_041166585.1 Acidimicrobiaceae bacterium | reverse complement strand
GTCGAGCGCTACCTGCTCGGCCAGCTCGACCGCCGGCCGCCGACCGAGGCCGCTCGTCGCGACGACCACTACCCCGTGACCCGCCAGCTCGCCTCCGACCTGCTCGGCGCGGACAGCAGGCGCCTCGCCAGAGCGTGGTGGCTCGAGGTCATGGACCTCATCCGGGCGATGGGCGAGCTCGGGCCCGAGCACCCGGTGTCGTACCACCACCTCGCCAGCGGGATCCGCGGGCTCGCGGTCGTGAGGACGTTCGAGGTGTGGACCCACGAAGACGACATCCGCCGAGCCACGGGACGCGCGCTGAGCTCACTCGACGAGGGCCGGCTCTCGCTCATGTCGTCCGGGCTGGTCCGTTCCCTCGCGCTGGGCATGGCCTTGGCCGGCACCATGCAGCAGGGCCGCACCGCGCGGTTCATCCTCACCGGCGCCGGCGCAGCCACCTTCGACGTCGCGCTCACCCACGGCGAGACGGCGAGCCAACCCGACATCACCCTCACCGTGGACACGCTCGACCTCTGCCGTCTCGCGTCCAACCGGATCCCGATCGGACAGCTCGCGGTCGACGTCGAAGGGGATCGGTCGCTGCTCGAGCCTGTGCTCGTCGGTGCAGCTGCGTTCGCGCTGGACTGACGACCGCCTCGCGCCTCAGCGGTCGAGCGCGGTCGCCAGCGAGTAGACCCTGCGCTTCGGCACCCCGAGGGCGCGGGCCACGGTGGTGACGGAGTCCTTGGTCGAGACGCCCCGATCGAGCGCGCGGCGCAGGGCGTCCACGACGTCGTCGTCCGTCGCCGTCTCGGGTGCAGCCGCGCCTTCGAGGACGAGGACGAGCTCACCCTTTGGCTCCTTCTCCGCCGCCCACTCGCACCCGCGCTCCAACGTCCCGCGCCACACCTCTTCATGCAGCTTCGTGAGCTCGCGGGCGACGGCCACCCGTCGATCGGGACCGCACACCTCGCTGAGATCGGCCAACGTGCGCGCCACGCGGTGCGGAGCCTCGTAGAGGATCGCGGTCCGCTGCTCGCTCGCCAGCGCTTGGAGGCGAGCGGTGCGACCGGAGCCCTTGCGGGGAAGGAAGCCCTCGAAGACGAAGCGCGCCGCGGGCAGGCCGCTCGCCACGAGCGCGGCGATCGCGGCGGACGGACCAGGCACGACCTCCACCCGATGGCCCTCCGCTGCCGCGGCGCGCACCAGCTGCTCGCCGGGATCGGAGATGCCAGGGGTACCGGCATCGGTCACGACCACCACCCGCTCGCCGCGCGCCAGGCGGGCCAGCACGTCGCCGACGCGTGAGGTCTCCGTGTGGTCGTTGACGACCAGCAGCGGCGAGCTTCGAGCGATGCCGGCGAGCTCGAGCAGCTTGCCGGTGCGGCGGCTGTCCTCGCAGCAGATGGCGTCTGCGTCACGCAGCTCGTCCGCGGCACGGGGAGACAGGTCGCCGAGGTTGCCGATCGGCGTCGCGACGAGAACCAACGATCCGGATCGCGAGCTCACGGCTTGATCTCGAGCTGGTCTCCCGGCTTGAGCTCCCAGTGGGCGAACGTGCCGGCCTCGGCCTCGAGCACCGCCGACGACTTGAAGACCACACGCCCGACACGCCAGCGACGCATCGTGCGGGTGCGCAGCACGACGAGGTCCTGGTTCAGGTGGGCGACGTCGATCGCGAAGCGCATCCCGATCGTGTGCACCGACCGCGCCGGTTGCAGGAACAGCGCGCCCTCGATGCCGTCGCGACCGAGCAGGCCCTTCGAGCGCGACTTCGCCGAGTCCGCCACCTCCAAGGTGGCGAGCACCTCACCGTCCCGGACGAGCCACGCCATCAGACGTTGAAGCGGATCTCCACGACGTCGCCGTCGGCGACCTCGTAGTCCTTGCCCTCGACTCGGAGCTTGCCGACCTCTTTGGCCTTGTTCCACGAGCCGAGGTCGAGCAGGTCGTCCCAGTGGATGACCTCGGCCCGGATGAAGCCTCGCTCGAAGTCGGTGTGGATCACGCCCGCGCACTGCGGCGCCTTCCACCCGGCGCGGAACGTCCAGGCCCGCGACTCCTTGTCTCCTGTCGTGAAGAACGTGCGCAACCCGAGCAGGTGGTAGGCCGCGTGGACGAACCGTGGCAGCGCTCCGTCGCCGAGCCCCAGTGCCTCAAGCATCTCGGCGCGGTCCTCCGGTGCGAGCATCGCCGCCTCGGCCTCGAGCTGGATGCACATGCCGATCACCTCGGCCCGTCCACCGAGCTCGGCCTTCACCGGCGCGATCACGTTCTCGAGGTCCGTGAGCTGTTGCTCGTCGACGTTCACCACGGCCAGCACGGGACGGTTCGTGAGCAGGAAGTGCGAGCGGAGCAAAGCGCGTTGTTCGGCCGGGATGTCCGTCCGGTAGAGCGGTGTGCCCGCGGCCAGCGCGACGTGCGCGGCGTCGAGCGCCGCCACCTCGTCGACAAGAGACTTGTCGGCCCGCGACGCCTTGCGGCGCCGTTCGATCTGCGACTCCACCGTCTCGAGGTCGGCGAGCGTGAGCTCGAGCTCGACGATCCGCAGGTGCTCGAGCGGGTCGGCCTCGCCGGGGACGTCGGGATCCTCGAACGCCCTGAGGACGTAGACGACGGCGTCGGCCTCGCGGATGTGGGCGAGGAAGCGGTTGCCGAGTCCCTCGCCTTTGCTCGCCCCCTCGACGAGCCCGCCGATGTCGACGAATTGCACCGTGGCCGGCACGACGTTGCGGCTCGAGCTCATCTCGGCGAGGGCATCGAGCCGGAAGTCCGGCACGCGGGCCATGCCCACGTTGGGGTCGGTCGTGGCGAACGCGTAGGGCGCGGCGAGCGCGCCGCCGCCAGCGAGCGCGTTGTACAGCGATGACTTGCCGGCGTTGGGGAGGCCGACGAACCCGAACCGTTCCATCTCCGAGCGAGCGTAACCTCGACCCCTGATGGATCCCGTCGAGGCCCTCGAACGAACCGTGTACCTCCTCGATCGCTCGCTCGCGCCAGCACCCAAGGTCAAGGCGTTCGCGAAGGCGGCAGACCTCGTGCGCACCATGGACCCCGACGAGCTCGCCGAGCTGCACCGCACCGGCCGCCTGCGTGAGCTCCCCGGCATCGGGGACAGCACCGGCGCGGTGATCGCCGAGGCGCTCGAGGGCAAGGTGCCGGAGTACCTGGCGAAGCTGGAGGCGACAACGGTCATCCCGGTCGGCGAGGGGGCGGCCCTCCGTGCCGCGCTGAAGGGGGACTGCCACAGCCACTCGGAGTGGTCTGACGGCGGAGCCCCGATCGAGGCGATGGCCCGCACCGCGATGGCGCTCGGGCACGAGTACCTCGTGCTCACCGACCACTCGCCCCGGCTCACCATCGCCCACGGCCTCTCGCCCGAACGCCTCGCCGAACAGCTCGTCGAGGTCGCGAAGCTCAACGAGCAGCTCGCACCGTTCCGGATCCTCACTGGCATGGAGGTGGACATCCTCGAGGACGGCAGGCTCGACCTGGCTGATGAGCTCTTGGCCGGGCTCGACGTGGTCGTGGCCAGCGTCCACTCCAAGCTCTCGATGCCCGAGCCGGAGATGACGCGGCGCATGGTGCTGGCTGTGGCGAACCCGAACGTCGACATCCTCGGCCACTGCACCGGCCGCAAGGTCGTCGGCAAGGGGAGGCCCCAGAGCAAGTTCGACGCCGAGCTGGTGTTCGCCGCCTGCGCCCGGTTCGACAAGGCGGTCGAGATCAACTGCCGCCCCGAGCGCCAGGACCCGCCCGAGGAGCTCCTGTCCCTGGCCCTGGAGTGGGGCTGCAAGGTGAGCATCGACACCGACGCCCACGCGCCGGGCCAGCTCGAGTGGCAGCCCTACGGGTGCGACAAGGCGGCGCGCCTCGGCGTCGAGCCCGATGACATCGTCAACACGAAGCACGCCGACGACCTCATCGCCTGGGCCGGCTCGCACCCCACCGACTGACCCACTCCCCGTCCAACTTTGGCGCGAGGCGGTGTGTCCACACCGCCTCGCATCCAACATTCGGTCGGAGGTGGGGATTTAGGTGGTCGGGAAGGGGGCCGGTAACCTCCACGCATGTCGAAGAAGACGACGAAGCGCAAGATCAAGGCGCGCCGCAACAAGGCGAACCACGGCCGCAAGCCGAACGCGGGCCGGGGCTAGCACATCCCAGCAGTCCCTCCGCCGCCTGCAGCACCTGTCGACGATGTCGTCGACGTGCTCTACGGCATCGAGGTGCACGATCCGTACCGGTGGCTGGAAGACGGCGCCAGCCCCGCGACACGAGCGTGGTCCGACGCCCAGAACGCCAGGACCCGGGCGGTCCTCGATGCCCTGCCCGACCGCCCACGGTTCCATGAACGGCTGAGCTCGCTGCTGCGGGCCGGCACCTCGTCGGGACCGGTGGTGTGCGAGCACGCGGGAGTGGTGTTCTCCCTCGACCGGTGGGGCGACCACGACCAGGCGGTGCTGGTGACCCGGCCGCTGGCAGGGTCCGGCCCCCACGAGCCGACGATCGTCCTCGACCCGACCGCGCTGCGCGGGGGCGGCGACGACACGGTGGCCATCGACTGGTACCACCCGTCGCGCGACGGGCGCCTGCTCGCCTATGGCACGTCCTCCTCGGGTGACGAGCGTTCGACGTTGCGGGTGCTCGACATCACCACGGGCGAGCATCTGAGCGAGGAGATCCCCCACACGCGCTCCGCGTCGGTGGGCTGGCTGCCCGACGGCTCCGGGTTCGCGTACACGCGGTACGAGGGCGGTGGCGACTACGACCGTCACGTCTTCTGGCACCGCCTCGGTGACGACTGGCACGACGACGAGGTGCTGTTCGCGGACCTGCCGGATCAGACGGCCTGGCCTGATGTGAGCGTCTCGCGCGACGGCCGCTGGGCCGTTCTGCACGTCGAGCTCGGGTGGAGCCGCGTCGATGTCCACCTGATCGACATCGCGACAGGCGAGCGCCGCACGGTGATCGAGGGCGAAGAAGCCGTCACGTGGTTCGGGGTCGACGAGGAGCGCAACCGCCTCGTCGGCCACACGACGCTGGGGGCCAGTCGTGGACGCGTTGTCGCGGTTGACCTCGACGGTCCGCTGCGCGCGGACACCTGGCTCGACCTCGTCCCCGAGAGCGACGCGGTGATCGAAGGCGTCGCCGTCACCGCTGGGTCGTTGCTCGTGGCCTCGACCCGCCGGGCCGTGACGTCCCTCAACCGCCACGCGCTCGACGGCGCCATGCTCGGACCGGTGGAGCTGCCCGAGCTCGGCTCGCTCGCCGGCCTCAGCGGGCGACGTGACGTCGACGGGGCCGTGCTGTCGCTCACCAGCTTCACCCGGCCCGCCACCCTCTTCCGGTGGAGCGGCGACGGCGGCCTGTCGCGCTGGAGCGACCTGCCCGGCGGTCCCGATCCGGACGGGTTCGCGGTCGAGCAGGTGACCTACCCGTCCACGGACGGCACCGACATCCCGCTCTTCCTCATCGGCGCCGCCGGTGCGAGTGCAGCACAGCCGGTCCGCACGATCCTCACCGCCTACGGGGGGTTCGCCATCACGATGAGCCCGGCGTACAGCCCGCTCGCGGTGGCGATGGCCGAGGAGGGCGGGCGCTACGCGGTGGCGTGCATCCGCGGTGGATCGGAAGAAGGCGAGGACTGGCACCGCGCCGGCATGCGCGAGCACAAGCAGCAGGTGTTCGACGACTTCCACGCCGCTGCCGACTGGCTCGTCGAGAAGGGCATCACCACGCGCGGCCAGCTCGCCATCCGCGGCGGCTCGAACGGAGGGCTGCTGATGGGGGCCGCGATCACGCAGCGTCCCGACCTGTGCGCCGCGGTCGTGTGCGCGGTGCCGTTGCTCGACATGGTGCGCTTCCACCTCTTCCTCATCGCCAAGCTCTGGATCCCCGAGTACGGCGACCCCGACGTCGCCGACGAGCTCGCGTGGCTCTACGCGTACTCGCCCTACCACCACGTGCAGGACGGTGTCTGCTACCCCGCGGTGCTCATCGAGACGGGCGAGGAGGACTCGCGCGTCGATCCCGCGCACGCTCGCAAGTTCGCCGCGAGGCTGCAGGCCGCCACGAGCTGCGGTGACGAACACCCCGTCCTCGTGCGCATCGAGTCCAAAGCCGGCCACGGCGTCGGCAAGCCCGCGGGACGCCAAGCCGACGAGCTGGCCGACGTGCTCGCGTTCGTCCTCTGGCAGCTGCGCTCGCGCTAGCCGCCTCCGCTACTCGGCGAGGTCGGCGTCGGCGAGCGGGAACGCGTGCAGGTGGTCGATGACCGCCGACGCGTCACCGTCCCAGCCCAACCGCAGGTACTCGTCGCGGCTCCTGCGCCCGATGAGCGCACGCGCGATGTCGAAGTCGTCGGCCCGCAACGTGAGCATCGGGGCGCCTTCGCCGAGCAACCACTCACCGGTGGACCCGATCACGCGCACGGTTGGGAGGCCGCGCTCGTCCCAACCGCGCCCGAAGCCTCCGAGCATGGTCTTCACCGCCCACCCGACCACGGGGATGTCCCGCGCGCCTGGACGCCCGAGCGCACCGCGCACATCCTGCTCGTGGGTCCACTGGTCGATGAACAGCCGCATGTCCATCGCGTCGCCGATGGCCTCGATCAACGCCTCGAGCCGGGGACCGAGCTCGGCGAGCTCGGCGCAGATCTCCCCGAGCGAGCGATCGGCGCGCGCAGCCACCTGTCGAGCGGTCCACTCGTCGGTGCCGACGCCCTCGATGCGACCGGCGAGGATGTCAGCCGGCACACCGGCGATGTGCGCGTAGACGTCCTTCACGGTCCATTGCGGGCACGCCCGAACGACGATCGTCGCGTCGCCTTCATCGAGATCAGCCGCGAGCTCGAGCACCCGCTCGCGACCCTGGCGGTACACGCCCACGAGATCCATGCCGGAACGCTAGGCGTTCACGAGCACGAAGAGCATGCTCGCCTCGCAGGCCTTCTTGCCGTTCACCGTCGCGACGCCGGAGCACTTGCCCGCGGACGAGCCCATCTGGTCGACGGTCGCGGCGAGCTCGAGCGTGTCGCCGGGCACCACCTGCGCGCGGAACCGCGCCTTGTCGATCCCGCCGAACAGCCCGAGCTTGCCCGCGTAGCGCTCGTCCGCCAGCAAGGCGATGCCGCACAGCTGGGCGAGGGCCTCGACCATGAGCACGCCCGGCAACGTCGGACGGCCCGGGAAGTGGCCGGCGAAGAACGCCTCGTCGCCGGTCAGGTGCCAAACCCCCTTGGCCGAGACGCCTGGCACGACCTCGGAGACGTCGTCGACGAACAGGAACGGCGGGCGATGGGGCAGCACGTCCTCGGGGCGCATATCCGACCCTACGTCGCGGGCGTGTAACCGGCTTCTCCACCGGGCACACCGGGGCGTGCACCTCGACGCCCCTTCGAAGCAGGAGGCACAGACCGCCGCCGCTCGCGCCGGCTTGGCGTCGCAGGGCTTCCTCTACGTCGTGGTCGGGTTGTTGGCGCTCGGGATCGTGTTCGGCGACGACGCACAAGCCGACCAGCGCGGCGCCATCGCGGCGGTGCGCGCCCAGCCGTTCGGCAAGGTGCTCCTGCTGGTGCTCACCGTCGGCGTCGCCCTCCACGCGGCATGGCGCGTGAGCAAGGCGATCAGGAGCGACGACGAGACGATCAAGCGGCTCGCCGACGGTGCCCGAGGGCTGATGTACGCAGGGTTCACCATCGTGTGCGCCAAAGCCCTGTTCGACGCAGACGAGTCAGGCGGCGGTGGCACCACCGAGCGCAAGGCCACGGGCAAGGTGCTCGACCTCCCCGCAGGTCGCGCGCTCGTGCTCATCGCGGGGCTCGGTGTCCTCGGGGCCGGCATCTGGCAGTGGCGCCAACCGTTCTCGCAGCGCTTCGTCGAGAAGCTGCGGCTGGCTGGGCTGAGCGAAGCTTGGCGAAGGACGATCACGGTGCTCGGGACGATCGGCTTCGTCGCCCGAGGAATCGCGCTGGCCATGATCGGTTGGTTCCTCATCGACTCCGCGATCGACGAAGCACCGAGCAAGGCGGGCGGCCTCGATCAGGCCCTGCACGCGCTCGCGGCGGACCACCCGTGGCGCCTCCTCGTCGTCGCCGTCGGCCTGCTGGCCTTCGGCGCGTTCCGAATCGTCGACGCCGCCCTCCGCCGGATCTCGGAGACCTGACCCCCGCGGACCGTTTGTGCGGTCCTGAGTCGGAGTTTTTCCGACTCAGCACCGCCAGAACGGGGTGGCTGACTAGAACGGGTAGAGGTCGGGGCGGAGGCCGAAGCCGACCAGCGCGAGCAGGATGGCGACGACCCACAGCGCGGCGCCGTTGCTCGTGAGCTTGCCGTCGTCCAACGCGTAGTCGAGCACCCGGTCGCCGATCACCGCGGCGCGGAACCGCAACCGGTCGCGGAACACGGGCACGGCGAGCAGCAGGGCGGCGGCGGCTGCGCCGGGGCGCAGCACCCACTCCTCAGCGACGCGGGTCGAGCCCGTGGCC
>JBEEGB010000205.1:0-8931 GCA_041166585.1 Acidimicrobiaceae bacterium | reverse complement strand
CACTGCTGCCTCCCGTAGGAGTCTGGGCCGTGTCTCAGTCCCAGTGTGGCTGATCGTCCTCTCAGACCAGCTACCCGTCGAAGCCTTGGTGGGCCGTTACCCCACCAACAAGCTGATAGGCCGCGAGGCCCTCCCGAAGCGGAATCCATTTCCGAACCAGAACATGCGATCTGGTTGGGGTATCCGGTATTAGCTCTCCTTTCGGAGGGTTATCCCGGTCTTCGGGGCAGGTTCCTCACGTGTTACTCACCCGTTCGCCACTAGGTCTTCTCCAGTCTTGCGACTGGTTGGACCCCGTTCGACTTGCATGTGTTAGGCACGCCGCCAGCGTTCGTCCTGAGCCAGGATCAAACTCTCCATCGAGATCTCGACCCCGAAGGGCCTTCGATCGGTGAAGAGCCGATGCATCGCGCGATACCGCGTGCTTTGCATCGACCCGACAAAGAACAGACAACTAGCAATACTTGTTGTCCGTCAGTGCAATTGACTTGATGGTACGACTCGCTCCTCAGGCCCGAAGGCCGTAGGCGCGGTCGCCCGCACTGGCTTTTGTCCGCTATTCCGTTGTCAAGGTGCGCTGCAAGCCTCGCGGTGCGAGGAGCAACGGGCACGCGCTCACGATGGAGCGTTGGTGCCTCAGGTGTTTCGATCGGCTCCCAAGCTCCCGGCCGTAGCCGGGGCGTTCAGGGGCGGAGAGCCAAACTACTGGTGCTCGCCTCGAACGTCAACTCCTTCGTCCAGGACGAGGAGGTGGCGCTGGCGCTTGCCGACGCCGAGCATCAGCCAGCGCCCGTCCACGAACGCTGCGGGGTCGATCACCAGGGCCGGGTCGGTGACCCGTTCGTCGCCCACCGACACGCCGCCCTGCTTGATCAGGCGGGTGGCGGCGCTCTTGGAGGCGGCCAGTCCGGTGTGCACGAGCAACGCCACGACCTCGAGTGACTCCGGCTGCGACCCGAGGTAGGTGGTGTCGATCGTGCCCTCGCGGGCGGCCAGCACGCTCGGGTCTCGGTTCTCGTCCCAGTCCCGGCCTCCGCGCTCTGCTCGGGCCGCCTCGTCCGCGCCGTGGACCAAGCCGGTCACCTCGCGGGCCAGCACCCGCTGGGCCTCCCGCCGCTCCGGCGCCACCTCATGCGCCGCCACGAGCGCGTCGATCTCCTCCACCGGCAGCAGCGTGAACCACAGCAGCATCTGGCGGACCTGGCGGTCGTCGGTGTTCAAGAAGTGCTGGAACAGCTGGTAGGGGCTGGTCCGGGCCGGGTCGAGCCAGATCCGGGCCCCCGTGGTCTTGCCCAGCTTGGTGCCGTCGGGCGCCTCGAGGAGGGGCCAGCTGAGCGCGTGGACGGCGACGCCGTCCCGCCTCCGGATGAGGTCGACCCCGGAGAGGATGTTGCCCCACTGGTCCGAGCCGCCGATCTGCAGCTCGCAGCCCCGGTGCTGGTGGAGCCACCAGTAGTCATGCGCTTGGAGGAGCATGTAGCTGAACTCTGTGTAGGAGATGCCGTGCTCCGACGCCATGCGGGCCTTGACCGACTCGCGGGCGATCATCTGGTTCACGGTCGCGTGCTTGCCCACGTCGCGGAGGAAGTCGAGCAGCGTCAGCGTGCTGGTCCAGTCGTAGTTGTCGACGAGCTCCCAGTCGCCGATCGGCCCGAGCACGTGGGCGATCTGCGCCTTGATGGCGTCGACGTTGGCCCGCAAGGTCTCCTCGTCGAGGAGGTTCCGCTCACCCGAGCGCCCGCTCGGGTCGCCGACCATGCCGGTGGCACCACCGGCCAGCGCGATGGGACGGTGACCCGCGAGCTGGAAGCGGCGGAGGGCGATGAGGCCGATGAGGTTCCCCGTGTGCAGGCTGTCGGCCGACGGGTCCATCCCGTGGTACACGGTGATCGGGCCCTCGGCCAGCCGTGCCGCCAACGCCCCGCGGTCGGTCGTGTCGTGCACGAGTCCCCGCGCGTCGAGGTCGGCCAGCAGGTCCATCGGGCCCGAGGTTCACCGTCGCGGCGGCGGCCGGTCAAGCCCAAAACCGGCCCGGTCACCTTCGCGACGACCGATCCGCGAAAATGGTCCGATGCGACGACGGGGGGGATCGATGATCGTCGCCGTCGCCCTCATGGCCGCGGGCTGCGCGTACACACCGACGGAGGTGATCCCGGAGATCCCGGCGAACGCGCAGTCGTCGATGATCTTCGCCGCCGACGGCACCCTCATCCACACGTTGCACGGTGAGGAGAACCGGGTGGAGGTGCCCCTGCGCACGATCCCCCTCGTGCTGCAGCGCGCCGTGATCGCCATCGAGGACGAGCGGTTCTACGAGCACGTCGGCGTGGACGTCCGCGCCATCCTCCGGGCCCTCGAGCGGAACGCGTCGTCCGGCACGACCGCGCAGGGTGGGTCGACCATCACCCAGCAGCTGGTGAAGAACACGCTGCTCAACTCGGGCAAGACGATCGACCGCAAGATCCAGGAGGCGTCCCTCGCCTGGCAGCTCGAGCAGCACTACAGCAAGCAGCGGATCCTCGAGGTGTACCTGAACACCATCTACTTCGGCAACGGCGCCTACGGCGTGCAGGCCGCGGCGCAGACCTACTTCAACAAGGACGTCGGCCAGCTGGGCTTGGGCGAGGCCGCGCTCATCGCGGGGCTCATCCAGTCCCCCAGCGCCGACGAGCCCCTCCAGCACCCCGATCAGGCGGTCGCCCGCCGCAACGTCGTCATCACCAAGATGCTCGACCTCGGCTTCATCACCAAGGAGGAGCACGACGACGCCGTCGCCGGTCCGGTCGGCGTCGCCCCAACACCACCGGAGGACCGCTACGCCGCCGCGCACTTCGTGGAGGAGGTGAAGCGGCTCGTCCTCACCGACCCGCGCTTCGGTGCCACCAAGGAGGCGCGCGAGAACCTGCTCTTCAACGGGGGACTGCGCATCCGCACCACGATCGACCTGCGCCTGCAGGCCGCCGCGGAAGCGGCCGTCGCCAACGTCCTCGACGACCCTGCGAACGACCCCGAAGCCGCGCTCGTGGCCCTCGAGCCTGGGACCGGCTACGTGCGGGCGATGGTCGGTGGCCGCGACTACTTCGGCACCACGAGCACCGCGAAGTACAACCTGGCGATGGGCAAGGGCCGGCCGACCGGCTCGGCGTTCAAGCCGTTCGTGCTCGCCGCCGCGCTCACCGACGGCATCCCGCTCAGCGAGGTGCTGCCCGCGCCGGGCTGCATCGACCTGGAGCCGCCGACGGGCCCGTGGCACGTGTGCAACGCCGACCCGGGCGAGGGCGCACCCGGAGGCACCTCTCTGTTCGAGGGGACGGTGCACTCGTTCAACACGCTCTACGCGCAGCTGGTGCTGCAGGTCGGCCCGAACCGGGCCGTCTCGATGGCCAAGCGCCTCGGCGTCACGCCGCCGAACGGGCTCGCCGCCTTCCCGTCCGCGGTGCTCGGCTCCAACGACGTCCGGCCCCTGGACATGGCCGACGCCTACGCCACCTTCGCCAACCGCGGCGTGCAGGTGCCACCGACGCTGGTCACCAAGATCAGCCGCGCCGACGGCAGCGTGCTGTACGAAGCCGGGCACATGCAGACGAAGGCCGTCGACGAGGGCGTGGCCGACTCGGTGAGCTCGGTGCTGCAGCAGGTGATCCAACGCGGGACCGGGACGCAGGCGAAGCTCGACCGCCCGGCCGCGGGCAAGACCGGAACGGGTGAGGACTACAAGAACGCGTGGTTCTGCGGCTACACGCCCCAGCTCTCGACCGCGGTGTGGGTCGGCTTCCCCGAGACCGAGGTGAAGATGTCGCCACCGACCACCCGCATCACCGTCTATGGCGGCACGTGGCCGGCACGGATCTGGCAGCAGTTCATGACCGAGGCGCTGGCCGACGTTCCCGCCGCGGACTTCCCCGAGCCGCCAACGCCACCCACGACCACCACGGGCCCACCCGCGCCACCGGCCGAGGTCGCGGTCGAGCCGGTCGTCGGCCTTCCGATCGACCAGGCTCTGGCGACCTTGCGCGCCCAGGGCTTCGTCGTCGGGCAGTTCTCGGTGCCTGACTACACCTACCCCGCCGGTTCCGTGCGCGCGCAGGCGCCGGCCGCCGGCACCGTTGCACCCGGTGGCAGCAGCGTCACGCTCGAGGTCTCAGCGGGCGCGCCCGCGCAGACGGTCGTGCCCACGGTGATAGGTCTCGGGCGTGACGAAGCCGTCAGCGAGGTCCGGTCGGCCCGGCTCGTCGCGCACGTGGTGGAGCAGACACCGGACCCCCGCGACGCGGGGCAGGTGCCAGACGGCGAGGTGTGGAAGCAGACCCCGGCGGGCGGGACGGCCGTCGCCCCGGGGTCGACCGTCACCATCTTCGTGAGCCGGCAGTGACGTCTGCCCCGGTTCGCCCGACGACGCTCGCCGATGGCAAGGTGGCGGGGTGACCGCAACCGTGACCCCACCCGACGGCGAGACCGCGACCACGCGCTCGCGCCTCGCGTGGGCGGGAGTGGTGCTGTTCTCCGTCCTCACGGTGGCCGGCTGGATCTATGTGTTCTGGTTCGCCGACACCACGCCGACCGACAAGCTCAAGACCGATGCCTTCCCGACGGCGGCGCAGCCGCTGTGCGCTGCGACCCGCCAGCAGGTGCGCGACGAGGGCCTCGTGGACGTCAAGGCCGACACCCCCCAGCAACGAGGCGAGCTCACCGCGAGGGCCGATGCTGATCTGCGCGCCATGGTGGCCCGGCTCCGAGCGGTCCCGGTGCCCGATGCCGGGGACGCGGTGCTCGTCGAACGGTGGCTCGCGGACTGGGACGGCCTGATCGCTGACCGCGAGTCATGGGTGGTGTCGCTGCGCGCCGGAGACGGTGGCCCGCTGATCGAGCGCTCCCACGAGGGCGGAGAGCCGGCGAGCAAGACGCTCGACTCGTTCGCGAGCGCGAACGCGATGCCCGCGTGCAAGGCACCGGACGGCTACTGAAGCGCCGATCGCAGCAGCCGCTTGGTGCTCTCGTCGAGGGCAACGGCGGGATCGTCCAGCTCGCCGGCGGTGACCCATCGGAGCGCGAGCGACTCGTCGTTCGCCACCGCCACCGCCGCCTCGGGCGCCACGACCAGGAAGCGGACGTCGAGGTGGAGGTGGCTCGGCTCGTTGCCGATCGGTGGGATCTCGTGCACGTCGACGTCGAGCGCCGGCTGCTCGACCGTCAGCCCGATGATCCCCGTCTCCTCCGACGCCTCGCGCCGCGCGACACCGGCGAGATCGCCATCACCGTCCGCGTGGCCGCCCGGCTGCAGCCAACGGCCGAGCTTGCGATGCAGCACCAGCAAGGCGCGCTGACGGTGCGGGTCGACGACGGCGGCTGAGCCGGTGAGGTGGCCGAGGACGCATGACCGCAGCAGCGCGTCCGGGTGGGCGTCGAGGAAGTCCAGGATCTGTTGCCGGGTGATGGCCGGGCCGCCTGCCTCGACCACCTGCGCACGAGCGATCGCGAGCACTACTGCCTCCTCGAGAGGTTCAGGTCGCCGGGCACGTACCACCGCCACGGGTGCTCGGCGCCGGCCGTGAGGCCGATGCGGGTGCTGTTGCCCGGCCGCCGAGGAGGGCGCGTGCCGTCGTCGATGATCGTGACGCCACGATCGCCGGACACCAGGTCGGCGCCGTCGAAGGAACCGTCGAGACCGAACGCCTGGCAGAGCTTCGCCGGTCCTGAGCACAGGTCACGCTCGCGGCGCGCGGCGGGCCCACGAGCCAGGTGCATCGCCTCGAGCCCGTCGAGCGGAGCGACCGCGCGCAGGAGCACCGCCACGCCGTCACCCTCCTCGCCGCACACGGCGTTCGCGCACCAGTGCATGCCGTAGGTGAAGTACACGTACAAGCCTCCCGGTGGACCGAACATGGTCGCGTTGCGTGCGGTCATCCCTCGGTAAGCATGGCTGCCGGGGTCGACGTCACCGCGGTAGGCCTCGACCTCGACGATGCGGCCGAGGCGATCGCCGTGCACGAGCACCTTGTTCAGCAGCGCCTTCGCCACCACCCGCGGGTCACGGCGGTAGAAGTCGCGGGGCAGCGGCGTCAGAGCGGTCTCGCTCACGTCGAAGCCAGGCGCTCCCGTGCGTCGTCCGGGACCCGGATCGGCTTCGTCGTCCTCGGCTCGACGCACACGTAGGTGATGACCGCGCTGAAGACCGGCGCACCGTCCACGGTCCCCTCGAACCCGATGTCGAGCGACGTGTTGCCGAACCGGGCGGGGGCCACTGCGATCGCGAGCACGTCGCCCAGCCGCGCCGCGCCGTGCCAGGTGACCTCGGCCTTCTTCAGCATGATGTCCCAGTGGTCGTCCTCGAACTGGCCGAACAGCGTGCGGAACCACTTGTCGACGGCATCATCGCAATAGGCGAGGTAGTGCGCGTTGAACACCACGCCTTGCATGTCGATCTCGCCGTAGCGCGGTGTCACCTCGTGGACGTGGGCCATCGGGGTCAGGCGAGCCGCGCCTCGAGGTCGTCCAGCGCGGCACGGAAGCGCTCGAGCTGCTCGGCCACGGGCTTGGGCCCAGCGCCGCCCGGAGTCTGGCGGCGCGACACGGCGACGCCGGGCTCGAGGAGCGCGACCGCGTCGTCTCCCAGGTCAGGGTGGGCAGCAACGAGCTCGGCCAGCGGGACGCGCCGCTCGAGCGAGTCGCGCACCAGCCGTCCGACGATGGCGTGTGCCTCCCGGAAGGGCAGGCCCCGCTCGACGAGCAGCTCGGCCAGATCGGTTGCGGACGAGTAGGGCGAGTCGGCCGCGGCCTGCATCCGATCGACGCGCAGGTCGGACGAGCGCAGCAGCCCCGCGAGCGCGGCGAGCGCGAGCGTCACCGAGTCGACTGCATCGAACAAGGGCTCCTTGTCCTCCTGCAGGTCGCGGTTGTACGACAGCGGCAGGCCCTTGAGGGTCGTGAGCATCCCGGTGAGATGGCCGATGAGGCGTCCGGCCTTGCCTCGAGCGAGCTCCGCGATGTCGGGGTTCTTCTTCTGCGGCAACATCGAGCTGCCCGTGGAGTACTCGTCGGCGAGGCCGAGGAACCCGAACTCCTCGGTCGACCAGAGCACCACCTCCTCACCGATGCGCGAGAGGTGGACGCCGAGGAGCGCGATGTCGAAGAGGGCCTCGGCCACGAAGTCACGGTCCGACACCGCGTCGAGAGAGTTCTCGAACCGGTGGGCGAAGCCCAGGTCGGCGGCGTTGCCGTCGGGATCCAGAGGCAGCGACGAACCGGCCAACGCGCCCGCGCCCAGAGGTGAGACGTCCATGCGCACTCGCGTCGCCAGGAGGCGGTCGACGTCGCGGGACAGGGCCCAACCGTGGGCCAGCAGGTGGTGGGCCAACAGGACCGGTTGCGCCCGCTGCAGGTGCGTGTACCCCGGCAGGTACGCCGGGCCGGCCTCGTCGGCACGGTCGAGCAGCACGCGCTGCAAGCCGAGCACGCTGCGAGCGACCTCCTGCAGCGCGCGCTTCACGAACAGGCGCATGGCGGTGGCCACCTGGTCGTTGCGGCTGCGTCCCGTGTGCAGCTTGGCCCCCGTCGGCCCCGCGAGCTCGGTGACCCGACGCTCGATCGCGGTGTGCACGTCCTCGTCGCCGGGCGCGAACGTGAACGTGCCGTCGACGAGCTCGGCCTCGATCTGGTCGAGCGCGGCAAGGATCGCTTCGCCTTCTTCGGCGGTCAGGATCGACACCCGCACCAGCCCGCGGACGTGCGCTCGAGAGCCCACGAGGTCGTCACCCGCGAGCCGCTGGTCGAAGGGCAGGCTGACGGTGAACGCCAGCAGCTGCTCGGACGGGTCGCCCGAGAAGCGCCCATGCCACAAGGGCTGGCTCACGAGAGGTCGCTCACGTCTTCTTCACGCCCTGCTTGGCGGCCCACGTCTCGATGCCGAGACCCCAGAGGCGCACGAAGCCCGCGCTGTCCTCATGGCGGAACACATCTCCCGCGTCGTACGTGGCCAGGCCGTAGTCGTACAAGCTGTGCTCGCTGCGCCGGCCGGTGACACGGCACACACCGGGCTCGAGACGCAGGCGCACGTCGCCGGTGACGAAGCGCTGGCTCTCCTCGACGAACGCGTCCAGCGCCTGCTTCAGCGGCGAGAACCACAACCCGTCGTAGACGAGCTCGGCGTAGCGAACCTCGAGGCGCTGCTTCTCCCGCGACAGGTCACGTTCCTGCGTGATCGACTCGAGGTCGGCGTGCGCGGTGATCAGGGCGAGCGCGGATGGGCACTCGTACGTCTCACGGCTCTTGATCCCGACCCTGCGGTTCTCGACCATGTCGAGGCGTCCCCACCCGTACGCGCCGACGGTGGCGCCCACCTTCTCGATGAGCTCGACGAGACCGAGCGCCTCGCCGTCGACGGCCACCGGGACGCCCTGCTCGAACGAGATGGTGAGATCGCGAGGCTCGGTGGCCGTCTGCTTCGTGAGCGACCACACACCAGGGGGCGGCACGGCCCACGGGTCTTCCATCTCGCCGCACTCGATGGCGCGACCCCACAGGTTGTCGTCGATGGAGTAGAGCTTCTCCTTCGTCGCGGTGATGGGGATGCCGTGGTCGTAGGCGTAGAGGATGCACTCCTCTCGGGTCATGCCCCATGAGCGGACCGGGGCCAGGACCTCGAGGTCCGGGGCGAGCGCCCGGGTCGACACCTCGAAGCGCACCTGGTCGTTGCCCTTGCCGGTGCAGCCGTGCGCCACCGCGTCGGCGCGGTGCTCGCGCGCGGCCTGCACGAGGTGCTTCACGATCACCGGCCGGGAGAGGGCGGAGACGAGCGGGTACTTGCCCTCGTACAGCGCGTTGGCCTTGAGCGCAGGGACGAGGTAGTCGGCTGCGTACTCCTCACGGACGTCGGCCACCATGCAGTCCACCGCCCCCGCGGCCATGGCGCGCTCACGGATCATCGCCTCGTCG
>JBEEGB010000204.1:0-10457 GCA_041166585.1 Acidimicrobiaceae bacterium | reverse complement strand
GCCAGGGCCCTGGGCCTGATGGTCTGACGAGGGTCCCGCGCCGGTAGCGTTTCCTCCCTGTGGCCACCGACATCCAGACCTGCTACCGGCACCCGGACCGCCGCGCCGGCGTCTCGTGCCAGCGCTGTGATCGGCCCATCTGCCCGTCGTGCATGAGCTCGGCCTCGGTCGGCTTCCACTGCCCGGAGTGCGCGCGGGCCGGCAAGCAGAAGGTGTTCACCGCGAAGACCCTGCTCACGAGCCGCCCGCTCGTCACGCAGCTGCTCGTCGCCGTCAACGTCGCGGTGTTCCTCGTGGGAGCACTGGGCGGCGGCAGGGCTGGCGTGCTGTTCGACGGCAACAACAGCCTGCTCGTGGACGGCGGCCTCAACGCGGCGGCCATCTCGCACAACGGTGAGTGGTGGCGCATCCTCACCTCAGGGTTCCTGCACTTCGGCGTGCTGCACTTGGCGTTCAACATGTACGCCCTCTGGATCCTCGGCGGTCAGCTCGAGGCTGCGATCGGCAAGTGGAAGTTCCTCGCCAGCTACCTGGCCGCACTCGTGGCCGGCGCGCTGGGCGCGCTCATCCTCACCCCGAACGCGCTCACCGCTGGCGCGTCCGCCGCGATCTACGGGTTGCTCGGCGTGTTGCTCGCCGCCCATCGCAGCCGCGGGATCAGCATCTGGGACAGCGGCCTCGGCGGTGTGCTGCTCATCAACCTCTTCATCACGTTCGGGATCTCGAACATCTCGATCGGCGGCCACATCGGTGGCCTCGCCGGCGGCTTCATCTGCGGGTTCATCATCTACGACCTGGGTCCGAAGATCCGCAACGAGGCCGTGGTGCTCGCCATGTGTGGCGCGGTGGCCGCAGCCTGCTTCGCGGGCGCGCTCGTCGTCGCCAGCTCAGCCGTCTGAGCGCCCCGTCTCGACGAGGGCCTTGAGGTTCGAGAGGTTGCGCTTCCACACGCGCTTCAGCACCTGACCGCCGACGAGCCCGCCGATGGGACCGCCCATCCACCACGGGAACTCGAGCCGCTCCTTCCAGGTGAACCGCGTGCGTCCGCCTCTGGCGCGGCGCAGGGTGAACGTTCCGCTACCGGTCACGAGCCCGACGTGACGCACGCCCATGGTCCGTCCGGTCGCCCACTCGGTGATCTCCATCCGGTCGGTGAGACGGAGCGGGCCGATCTTGGTGTCGCAGTCGAACGTCGTGCCCCTGCCGTGGCTGCGGCGGGAGGTGAGCCGGATCGCGACGGCGTCTTCCATCCAGTCGACGTGGCGGGTGACGTCCTCCACCGCGTGCCAGACGGTGCGTCGAGGGGCGTCGATCACGGTGCTCACGCGGATGCGGCCCATGGCTCAGTGCAGCATCGCCGTCTCGGTGAGCGCGTCGACGGCGCCATCGGCCGCCTCACCGGCCGACAGCGAGCTGTGCTCGCGGAGCGGGAGCTCGCGCAGGAACCACGCGGCGACGAAGGCCGTGAAGGCGAGGGGTGCCGCCCACAGGAACACCGTCGTCACCGAGCTCTGCACCGACTCGACCACGCCGGTGCGCGTCGCCGCGGGCAGCGCCTTGATCGCGGCGGGGGACTGGAGGAGCGACTTGGGGTCACCGACCGCGGAGGCCCCGGATGCGAAGTGGTGCGCCAGCTCGGACGTCAGCCGGTTGTTCAGGATGGCGCCGAAGATCCCGACGCCGAAGGCGCCGCCCAGGTTCCGGAAGAACGTGTTGACGGAGGTGGCGACGCCGAGGTCGGTGCGGTCGACGGCGTTCTGCACCGCGGTCACCAGCACCGGAGAGACCATGCCCATCCCGATGCCGAAGAGGAACATGTACGCGGTCGTCGTCCACGCCGGCGTGGCGCGGCTCATCGTGCTGAAGAGGACGAGGACCGTGGTCACGACGCCGAAGCCGATGATGGGGTAGCGCTTGTACCGGCCGGAGCGGACGATGAGCCGACCCGACCACACCGAGCTCACGATCAGCCCGCACATGAGCGGCAGCAGCAGGAGGCCCGAGTTCGTAGCCGACCGACCGACCACGATCTGCAGGAAGATCGGCAGGAAGACGATGCCGCCGTACTGAGCCAGGCCGAGCAGGAACACCATCAGGCTGCACAGCGCCACCACGTTGTTGCGGAAGAGGCGGAGCGGGATGATCGGGTCTTCGGCCCGCCGCGACTCCCAGAACAAGAACACCACGAGCAACGCCGCGCCGGTGACGCCGAGACCGACGATCGTCGCCGAGCCCCACGGGTACTGGTCGCCGCCCCACACCAGCGCCAGGAGCAGGCAGGCGACGCTGCCGACGAGCAGGGCCGCGCCCTCGAAGTCGATGCGGCGTCTCCGGGTGATGAACGGCAGGTCGAGCAGCTTCGAGGTGACCACCAGCGACCCGATGCCGAGCGGCACGTTCACGTAGAAGATCCAGCGCCAGCCGATGTGGTCGACGAAGAGCCCTCCGGTCAACGGGCCGACGACGCTGGTGACGGCGAAGACGCCGGCCAGGTAGCCCGTGTAGCGACCTCGCTCGCGGGGCGGGACGACGTCGCCGATGATGGCGAAGGCCATGGCGATGAGACCCCCGCCGCCGATGCCCTGCAGGCCTCGGCACAGGATGAGCTGCAGCATGGACTGGGCGAGGCCGCAGAGCGCGGAGCCGATCAGGAAGATGACGATGGCGGCCTGGAACAGCCGCCGCCGCCCGTACAGGTCGCTGAGCTTGCCGTAGAGGGGCGTGCTGACCGTCGAGGTGAGCAGGTAGGCGGTGACCACCCACGAGAGGTGGTTGATGCCGCCGAGCTCACCCACGATCGTCGGGAGGGCGGTGTCGACGATGGTCTGGTCGAGCCCCGCGAGCGCCATCCCCGTGCCGATGCCGGCGAGCACCAGCAAGATCTGCCGGTGGCTGAAGCTCACCGGCGGCACGTGGGTCGCAGTCATCGTGACTCGATTCAACCCGACAGCCAATGTTGGATGCGAACGGTGCGAATTGCGCAACGTTCGCTCCGAAGTTCGCCGGGGGTTGGGCACCTCACTGTCACACCCCTTGGGGATGCTGGTGCCATGGCGATCATCGAAGTGACCATCCCGCTGTGCACCGACGTCTCGATCGAGCACGCTGACGGCTCGACGGAGTGCATGGACCCCGAGTGCGACCTGTCACATGGCCTGCACGACCTGCACCTGTCGTGCTCGGCGCTCGTGCCGCCGTGCCCGTGCAGCCCCGAGGAGCACCTGCCCCCCGAGCTCGAGCTCGGCCATCTCCTGCGAGCCGCGTGACCGCCTCGTTCGAGGTGTCGGGCGAGCGGTCAGGCCTGGGTGACCGGGTACGCCGCCAGCTGGAGCGCGTCGACGGCCTCGGCCAGGCGATCCTGGGGCACGAGCGTGTAGTCGGTGTCGAACGTGCTCACCGAGAAGATGCTGATCCCCGCTTCGGAGAGCGGTCCGGCGATGCCGGCCAGCACGCCGATGACATCGTGGTCCAGCACGGCGTCGACCTTGATCGCCCGGTACGCCAGGCTCGTCGCCGTCGCCGCGGGCACCTCGGCGATGTCGCACACCACCGTCAGCTCGTCGGTCGTGCGGATGACCGCTGACCAGGTGGCCGCGTCGAGCCAACCGAGATCCTTGGACGTCGGGTCGAGCCGGTGCATCCAGAGCCGCTCCCTTTGGACGACCAGGGGGAGCGGCATCGCCTAGTCCGTCGCCGTGAGCTGCTGGGTGGCCATCTCCGGGGAGACGATGTTGATCAGCACGCCTGTGCCCTGCTCGAAGCCCGCGGTGCTCGTGAGCCGCGGCAGGAGGTGCACATGCCAGTGGAAGTGGTCGTCGCGCTGGTGGTGGGGCGCCGTGTGGAACACGACGTTGTACGACACGTCCCCCACGGTCCGCCGCAGCCGGTCGAGGCTGGTTCGCAGCGCCCGGCCGACAGCGACCACATCTGCGGGCGTGGCCCTGGACAGGTGGGTCTCGTGCTGCTTGGGGATCACCAGCATCTCGAAGGGCGTGCCGCTCCAGAACGGGCAGACCACCATGACCCGAGCGTCCTCGTGCACCACGCGGTGGTCGGCGGCGACCTCGGCGTCGGCAACGGTGCACAGCAGACAGGAGCCCTCGAAGCGCACGAAGCCCGAGCGCTCCTCCGCCAGCTCGCCGGGCACGAACGGGATGCCGAGCAGCTGGCCGTGCGGGTGGGAGAGCGACGCCCCGGCCTCGCGGCCGTGGTTCACGATCGCCTGCGTGTAGCGGACGTTCGCGTGCCGGGCGTGCTCCTCCATGCGGTCGCGTATGGCGTTCATGACCAGACCGGCTTCGCGGTCGTCGAGGTCGGCCCAGCTGCCGTTGTGGTCGGGCGAGAGCACCAGCACCTCGTGGATGCCGCTGGCCGACGCCTGGGTGAACACCGGGCCGAGGTTCGTGACGGTCATGGGCTCGTCGCCGTCGAACGCCGGGTAGAGGTTGGGCACCACGCGGACCTGCCACTGGCCGTTGGGCCCGTAGGTCTCGAGCGCCGGTGGCGTCGACTCCTCATGGCCGGGGCAGAACGGGCAGGGACGGCCCGGGTCGGCTTCCACCTGCATGCGGCGTTGCGAGAAGTCCCCTGGTCGGAGGGATCGCTCCGCGGCGACGGTCACCCAGCGACCCGTCAACGGGTTCAGTCGAAGTTGGCTCACGCGCAGCTTGGGTTGCTGGCAGCAGGCTCACGCATGAGCCCCACCCGGTCGTTCACGATGCACCAACTTACCTCGGGACATAGACAGATACGTGCGCGGGAGCATCATCCGAGTACGGCTCGCCCGACCAGCCCGCCCATCGCTCGACGAGTCGCAGGCCCGCGTCCGCGGCCATGGCGTCGATGTGCTCGGGGGACGCGAAGCGGACGATCCAGGGTCGACGGCGGATGCCGTGCTCGTTGATCTCGAGGTGCTCGCCGTGCACCACCGGGTCTGCTGCCGACCTGCGGCTCACGCTCAGCACGACGTGCTCCGCGTTCATCCTTCGCAGCTCGATGCCGCCGCTCGGGGCCTCTGTGTCCGGAACGAACGCCTCGATGACGAGCCGGCCGCCGGGGCCGAGCACCGCTCGGGCGCGGTCGAGGCACCGCCGTTGCGCGGCCTCTTCGACCAGGTTGAAGAACGTGTTGAACGCCACGAACACCACCGCAAAGCGCTCGGGCGCCCCAGCGAGCGTGGAGAGGTCCACGTCAGCCATGTCGCCGAGTGCGACGGGGATCGCCGAGCCGCCCGGCTTGGTCCTCAGCAGCTCGACCATCGCGGCCGAGGCGTCGATGCCCCAGACCGGGACGCCGAGCGCGGCCAGCGGCAGCGCGAGCCGGCCGCTGCCGATGCCGAGCTCGAGCACCGGGCCACCGCCCGCCAGCCGCGCCAGCGTCGCGACGGTGGCCTCGACGTCCGACACGTCGGCGTACCAGTCGTCGTACACATCGGCGAACGCGTCGCCGTAGCTCGCCGCCCCGTACGCCTCCACCCGTCCAGTCTCCTGCACGGTCCGACCCAGCACCTACCCTCGCGAGCCATGTGGGTGGCCCCTGACTCCCGGAGCCCCGACGAGCCGGTCACCGTGGCGCAACCGGGCCCGCCACCAGGCCAGCAGCCCGCACGTCCGAACCCGCCTCCGTTGCCGATCCCGCTGCGCCCCTTCACGAGCTTCGACGTCGTGGACGGCGCGATCGGGGTGCTCAAATCGTCCCCCCGCATGGTGCTGTCCCTCGCGGCCGTGTTCGTCGTGCCGGTCGAGCTGCTGGTCGCCTGGTTCGACCACGGCGCCAGCGGGAGGGCCGGCATCGCAGGGAGCTACCGGCTCTTCATCGCTCAGGTCGACAACGGCGGCGGGGTGCGCGGGGCCGACGCGATCGTGCTCCTCGGGCTCGTCTCGCTGTCACTCACCTTCCTCGCCGGCGCCATCGGCTACGTGGTGGCCTCGTGGTACGGGGGCAGGCAACCGTCCATCGCCGAGGCCGTGATGGCGCCGTTGCGCCGCGGGCCGGCACTCGTCGGAGCCTGGCTCGGCGTGCATGCCATCGAGGCCGTCGGGACCATCGCGGGTGGGGCGCCGGGGGTGCTGATGATGGCGGTGCTCATGGTGACGGCGCCGGCCATCGTGGTCGAGGGGCTCGGCCCCGTCGCGGGGATGCGCCGCTCGTGGCGGCTGACCGCGGGCCGCTACGGCGCCACGTTCGGTGCCGCGCTGCTCATCGCCCTGGTGGACGGCGTGCTGACCATCGCGCTCAGCCCCGTCGGCTCGGTGCTCGACGCGATCGGGGGCGGGCTCACAGCCGACCTCGTCTGCACGGCCGGCGCGTCGATGGTCACGATGAGCTTCGTCGCCGCCGCCACGACGCTCGTGTACCTCGACCGGCGGGTGCGGGCCGAGGGCCTCGACCTCGAGCTCGGCATCTCCGAGCACCTCGGTGCCTCGTAGCGGTCGCGTCGCGGCCGTCGCTGCGCCGCTCGTTGTCGCGACGCTGGCGGCCGCGGGAGCAGCCGTCGCCGCGGTCACGGCCGCTGCCGCGGGGGCAGCCGGCGATGACCGCAGCCCCGCCACGGTCCGCGACAGGGCGCGCGAGGTGCTCGGTCGTGATGAGTTCAAGGATCAGACCACGCTGCCGCAGCGCGTCATCGAGTGGATCGGGGATCACTTCCCCACGACGTCGGCCTCCTCGCAAGGGCGCGGAGGGTCGGGGCTGGTCGGCGACGTGATCCTCCTCGTGGCGGCGGGCGGGCTGGTGTACCTGCTCGTGAAGGTGGTGCGGTCGATCCGACGGCACCCTCCACGTGCACGGCCCGACAGTGCGGTGATCGACGTCCAGGAGCGCCGCACCGCCGCGGCCTGGCGGAAGCAGGCCGAAGCGCTCGAGGCCGAAGGACGCTGGCGTGACGCGATGCTGGCCCGGTACCGCGAGCTGGTCACCAGCCTCGTCGACCAAGGGGTGCTGGCCGACGTCCCGGGTCGTACGAGCGGGGAGTACCGGGTCGAGCTCGCGGAGCTCCGGCCTGGCCTCGGCGCCGCCTTCACGGAGGCCACCGACCTGTTCGAGCGCGCGTGGTACGGCGGGGAGGCGACGGGCGCTGCGGAGAACCAGCGGTTCCGCGCCCTCGCCGCCGAGGTCAGCCAGGGCGCGTCCGTCCGGGTGAGCGCGTGACGGCGGCCGGCTCATCCACATCCGCCGCCACCGGTGCCGGCTCACGGCGCGCCCTCCTGGTGGGCGGCGCGCTCGTCGTCATCCTGCTGCTGGTCGCCGTCCTCGGCGGTGGGTCGGGTGGCCGGGTGACAGGACCGCCGCTGTCGTCGCGCTCGCAGGGGGCCGACGGCCTCCGCGGGCTCGTGCTGCTCCTCGAGTCGTACCGAGCCCGGGTCCACGACGAGGGCTCCACGCCGGCCGCCAGCACCACGGTGGCCGTGCTCTTCGAGGACCGACTCAGCGATCGCGCCCGCGCCGAGCTGATCCGGTGGGTGCAGGACGGCCACACGCTGGTCGTGGTCGATCCGTCGTCACCGCTGGCCGCGGGCCGCGTCGCGACCCTCCGCACGGCGGTGTCGCGGGGCGTCTGCGACGTGACGGACGTGACGGCGCAGTCGCTCGATGTGCACCCCGGGACTGACCTCGATCTCCCCGCTGCCGTGCGCTTCCAGGTGGAGCCCGGCGACCGGTCGTGCTTCGGTGACGGCTCCACCGCGTTCGTCGTCGCCCATCCGGTCGGATCCGGAAGCGTGGTCTGCGTAGGAGGACCGCAGCCCTTCGTCAACGCGCGCCTCGCTGGTGCCGACAACGGCGCGCTCGCCGTCGGCCTGCTGGCGCCGGCGGACGGAGCCGACGTCGCCTTCGTGGAGGCGAACGCACCCGGTGGCGGCAGCAAGAGCCTGGGCGACCTCGTGCCCGACCGGGTGTTCCAAGGGATCCTCGAGCTGGTGGTGGCGTTCGTCCTCTACGCGCTCTGGCGGGCGCGCCGGCTCGGCCGACCCGTACCCGAGGTGCAACAAGTCGTGATCCCGGCCTCGGGGCTGGTGCGCGCGGTGGGGCGGCTCCGTCAGCGCAGCCAGGCCACCGACCGCGCCGCCAAGGCGATCCGGACCGACGCCTGCCGCCTCCTCGCGCAGCGCTACGGCCTCGCCCCCGGCACCCCGCCGCGCGTCATCGCCGAGCTCACGGCGTCGCGCACCGGGCTGACCGCCGAGCAGGTGATGCTCGCCATCGACGACCGCTACATCCCCGATGAGGCCGCCCTCGTCGCGCTCACACGACAGATCGACACCGTTCGGCAGGAGGCACTCAGTGGCTGATGTGGATGACGTGAACAGCGACGTGCGGGGCCCGATCCTCGCGCTCCGCGACGAGGTGGCGAAGGTGGTGGTCGGTCAGGAGGGGACGCTGTCAGGTCTCGTCGCGGCATTGCTCGTGCGCGGCCACGTGCTGCTCGAGGGCGTGCCCGGCGTGGCGAAGACGCTCGTGGTGAAGGCGGTTGCCGCCGCGCTCGACCTGGAGTTCCACCGCGTGCAGTTCACGCCCGACCTCATGCCGTCGGACGTGATCGGCCAGATGATCTTCGACTCGAAGGGGAGCACGTTCTCGTTCCGCAACGGACCCGTGTTCACCAACCTCCTGCTCGCGGACGAGATCAACCGCACGCCGCCGAAGACCCAGGCCGCGCTGCTCGAGGCCATGGAGGAGCGACAGGTGTCGATCGAAGGCGAGGCGCGACCGCTGCCCGATCCCTTCGTCGTGGTCGCCACGCAGAACCCGGTCGAGTACGAGGGCACCTACCCGTTGCCCGAGGCTCAGCTCGACCGCTTCCTGTTCAAGCTGCACGTCGGCTATCCCACCTTCGACCAGGAGCAGGAGGTGCTCGCCCGTCACGACCGCGGCCTCGATCCGCATGATCTCGTCGCGGCGGGGGTGCGCCCGGTGGCCAGCGCCGCGGACCTGACGGCGGCGCGCGCCCAGATCGATCTGTTGCGCGTCGAGCCGTCCGTGATCGCGTACATCGTCCAGCTGTGCCGCGCGACACGGGAGGCGCCTTCGCTGAGCCTCGGCGTCTCGCCGCGCGGTGCGGCGTCGTTGCTCCACGCCGCGAAGGCATGGGCATGGCTCGCCGGTCGGGGCTTCGTGACCCCGGACGAGGTGAAGGCGGTGGCGAAGCCCACCCTTCGGCATCGCATCCAGCTCCGCCCCGAGGTGGAGCTCGACGGCACGACCGCCGACGGCGTCCTCGACGGCATCCTCGCCTCGGTGCCCGCGCCGCGCTGAGCGATGCCCGTCCTCACGCGCAGGCTCGCAGTGGTCGCCGTCGGTGCGGCTGTGCTGCGCGTGCTGTTGCCGGACAGCTTGCCGCTCGGGTTGCTCGGCCTGAACCTCGTGCTGCTCGCGCTCGTCGTCGTCGACTGGTCGCTGGCTCCCGCGCCGGGCCGCGTCGTCGTCGAGCGCACGCTGCCGCCGGTGCTCACGCTCGACCACACCGGCAACGTCTCGTGGAGCGTCGTCAACCCGACCAACCGCTCGCTGCGCGTCGCCGTGGCCGATCAGCTCGCACCGTCGCTCCACGCGTCGCAGCGGCGGGTGAGTGCGACCGTCCCACCAGGTGGATCGGCGACGATCCACACGACGATCACGCCTTCGCGCCGCGGTCGGTTCGCGGTGAGCGACATCGCGGTCCGGGTCGACGGTCCGCTGGGCCTGGCGGGGCGTCAACGGACGCGTTCGGTGCCGGCGGTGCTCCGCGTGCACCCGCCCTTCCGCTCGAAGGACGAGGCGGAGCTGCGCATCCGCAAGGCCCGCATCCTCGAGATCGGGTTGCGCTCCGCTCAGGGCCGTGGCGGGGGAACAGAGTTCGAGCAGCTGCGCGAGTACGGCGCGGACGATGAGTTCCGGCGGGTCGACTGGGCGGCGACGGCCCGCAGCAACAAGCCCATCGTGCGCACGTACCGCGCCGAGCGGAACCAGACCGTTGTCGTCCTGCTCGACAACGGTCGGGTGATGGCCGGCCGCGTCGAGGACGTTCCCCGCGTCGAGCATGCGATGGACGCGACGCTGATGCTCGCCACCGTCGCGACGCGGCTCGGCGACCGGTGCGGGCTGGTGGTGTTCGACGCCAACGTGCGCGCCATCATCGAGCCGTCGAAGGCCCGCAGCCAGGTCGGGCGGGTGACCGAGGTGCTCTACGACCTGCAACCGGAGCTGGTCGAGACCGACTACCGAGGCGCGTTCGCGGCGACGGTGGCGCGCTTTCGCCGTCGAGCGATGCTCGTCCTGCTCACCGAGCTGAACGAGCAGGCGGCGGACGAGTTCCTGTTCCCCGCCCTCCCGCTCGTCGTCCGCAGCCACGTGGTGGTGGTGGGCGCGGTCCGCGACCCGGAGGTCGAGCGGTGGGCGGTGGACCCTGCCGGCGACGACGTCGAAGCCGTGTACCGCCGCGCCGCGGCGATCGACGCGCTGGCGGAGCGCAGCCGCGTCGC
>JBEEGB010000203.1:0-5033 GCA_041166585.1 Acidimicrobiaceae bacterium | reverse complement strand
CTGCTCAACATCCTGTCCAACTTCATCCCCGCCGGCGAACGGGTGGTCACCGTCGAGGACGCGGCCGAGCTCAAGCTGAGCCACGCGCACCTGATCAGCCTGGAGTCGCGCCCGGCCAATGTCGAAGGCAAGGGCGCGGTGCCTATCCGTGAGTTGGTGAAAAACACATTGCGCATGCGGCCCGACCGCATCGTGGTCGGCGAGTGCCGTGGTGGTGAGGCCCTCGACATGCTCCAGGCGATGAACACCGGCCACGACGGCTCGATGACGACGGTGCACTCGAACAGCCCTCGCGATGCGCTCGCCCGCATCGAGACGTTGACGCTCATGGCCGGGTTCGATCTTCCGGTGCGGGCCATCCGCGAGCAGGTGGCGTCGGCCGTCGACCTCATCGTCCAGCTGTCCCGGCTGCGCGACGGGACCCGCCGGGTCACGCACATCACCGAGGTCGACGGGATGGAGGGCGACAAGGTCACGCTGCAGGACATCTTCCTGTTCGACTTCTCGGCCGGTGTCGATGCCAGCGGCCGCCATCGTGGGCTCCTCCAACCGACCGGCGTGCGCCCCAGCTTCTCGGAGAAGCTCGAGGACACGGGCGTCGCGATGGGTGCGCAGATGTTCGAGGCGGCCGGAGAGCGCACGCTCAAGGAACGGATGTCAGAGCTCCGATGATCTTCGGACTCGTCCTCGACCCACCTGTCGTCGGGATGGCCGCGGCGGCCGCGATCGCGTTCGCCGTCATGGCCGTGATCATCGCGAAGCTGGCGACGCAGGCAGCCGAGGAGCGAGCGGCGGGCGCGGCGGCGCTCGCCGACGGAACCCGCAAGGTCAGCCGGCGGTTCGACGACGCGTACAAGGGCTCCGCGGTGCTGCAGCGCGCCATCGAGCTGACGGCCAACCTCGCCGAACGACGCGGGGTGCTCGGTTCGGTCGAGCGCTCGCTTCGAGCTGCTGACATCCCGATGCGACCGGCCGAGGTGATCTTCGCGTACGTCGTGTTGGCCGTCGTCGTGCCCTTGAGCTCGTTGCTCTTCCTGCGTTCCACGAAGCTGGTCCTCCTCAGCATCGTCGTGTTCGCGGTGCTGCCTCCGTACGCGCTGCGGCTCATCGTGAAGGGGCGGCGCAAGAAGTTCGTCGGGCAGCTCCCCGACGCGTTGACCACGTTGTCGGGTTCGCTGCGCGCCGGCCGTTCGCTCGGTCAGGCGCTCGAAGCCCTGGCGCGAGAAGTCCCCGCGCCGATGGGCCGCGAGCTGCGCAAGATCGTCGCCGAGGTGCGGCTCGGTCGCCGGCTCAGCGACGCGCTCGACGACGCCGTCGAACGCATGGGCAGCCCCGACTTCCGCTGGGCCGTGCTGGCCGTGCAGATCCAGGCCGAGGTCGGCGGCAACCTCGCCGAGCTGCTCGACCGCGTGGCCGAGACGATGCGGGGACGCTCCCGGTTGCGCGGCGAGGTCAAGGCCCTCACCGCAGAAGGCCGCGCGTCGGCGGGGATGCTCATCGTCATGCCCCCGGCCCTCGGAGGCGTGATGTACGCGGTCAACCCCGCCTACATGAAGCCCCTGTTCACCGAGACGATCGGTCACGCCATCCTCGGCATCTCGACCGTGATGATGCTCATCGGCTTCCTCTGGATGAAGAAGGTCGTGACGATCGATGTCTGAGCTGTTGGCGCGGCCCGGCATCGGCATGGTCTTCGCGGTGGTGACCGCGGTCGGGCTGTCTGCGCTGGTGGCCGGTGCGGGCTTGCTCGTGATCGATCGGATCTCGCTGCGGGCCAAGCTCCGCAACATCGACGACCTGTACCGCCTCGTCGGCGTTCGCGACCAAGAGCTCATGCTGCCGTTCGTCGATCGGGTGTCGGAGCCTGCGCAGAAGGTGCTCTCCCGTGTTGGCAGGCTGGTCTCACCGTCGAGCTACGCCGAGCGCGTCCGGATCATGATGCTGCGGGCCGGCCGGATGGCTCCGGGAGCCGCGGATCGGTTCATGGCCCTGCGGGCCCTCTCGCTGCTGGCCGCCCCGGTGGTGGCCGTGCTCTTGTGGGCGGGGACGGCGTCGCTCGGCACGCCCCGGTACTTGATCGCCGGGCTCGGGGTGGCGGTCTGCGTGATGATGCCGACGAGCCGGCTCTCTCGTGCCGTCGACGACCGCGAGAAGCTCGTGCGCCGGCAGCTCCCCGACATCATGGATCTCCTCGTCATCTGCATGGAGGCCGGTCTCGGCTTCAGCGCCGCGGTGACCCGCACGGTCGCCAACGTCGAAGGAGAGATGGCGGAGGAGTTCGGCATGGCGCTCGGCGAGATGCGAGCCGGCGCCAGCCGCTCCGAGGCGCTGAAGAACCTCGCCGAGCGGGTGCAGATCCCCGAGGTGCAGTCGTTCGTCCTGTCCATCCGCCAAGCCGACGAGTTCGGCATCTCGGTGTCGACGGTGTTGCGCAACCAGGCGGAGGAGATGCGTGTGCATCGCCGCCAGCTCGCGCAGGAGAAGGCGCAGAAGGCGCCCGTGAAGATGCTCATCCCGATGGTGTTCTGCGTCTTCCCGCCGTTGTTCATGATCGTGATCGGGCCGGCCGCGCTTCAGCTGATGGCGTCAGGTGCGTCGTGATCGAGCGACGGCGGGCTCCCCGCGCCGACGGTGACTGTGGCGCGGTGCTCGTGGAGTTCGCGCTGGTCTTGCCGGTCTTGGCGATGCTGGTGTTCGGCATGCTCAGCGCGGGCATCGCATGGAACCAGAACCTGGCCATGGCCCAAGGCACACGAGTCGGTGGCCGGTACGCGGCGACCCTTCCCACCAAGAACTATGCGTCGATGGATGCCTACCTCGATGCCGTGGCCACCCGAGTGGTCGCCGCGAGCGAAGGCTCCCTCAACACCGGGGTCGTCGGGCGGGTGGTGTGCGTCGCGTACGTGTCCGGCGGAGCGACGGCGCTGGACAAGACCCGTCAGCGCACCGAGACAGGGTCGACGGTCACGCGAGCGGACTCGTCCTGCTTCACCGACGGACAGGCCACCACCGAGAAGCGAATCCAGATCATGACCGAACGGTCGGGGACGCTCGAAGCCGGCGTCTGGAGTAGGAGCATCACGCTGCACCAGCAGCTCGTGTTCCGCTATGAGATCAGCGATGGGCTCTAGCCGCTCCGCCCGGTTCCGGCGCGCGTGCGGCGACGACGGCGTCGTCATCGTGATCATCGCCGCCCTCATCGCCTCGCTCCTCGTCGTCGCCTCGCTGGTCATCGACCTAGGAGGCGCGCGCCACGCTCGTGAGCGCGATCAGGACGGGGTGGACGCAATGGCGCTCGCAGGCGCGGCGAAGCTCGACGCGAGCTCCAACAGCAACCAAGGCGCGTGCACCGCGGCCTGGAGCTACGCCGTGTCGAACTTCGGCGTGGCGGCCACGCCGGCGCCGTCCTGTGTGTCGATGGCCGGTGCCTGCGACGCTTCCACGGCTCGCGAGGTCAGCGTCACGCGGGGCGACGTGGTCTTCACCCTGATCAACCCGGTGCCGGACGGGCACCCGATGTTCACCGCCCAGCCGGTCACGACCTCCGACAACACACCTTGCAACCGCTTCGGCGTGACGATCACCCGCCAGTGGCGCTACACCCTCCAGCCCGGCGCCACCGCGTTGACGGTCAGCGCGATGGCACGGCTCGCCAACGCGCCAGGCGGCGTCGTCGCCCCGTTGATCCTGCTCGACCCCCACGGATGTGACGTGCTCACCGTGGGCGGGTCCGCCGTCATGGACATCACCACAGCCTCGGGCACGCCTGCGTACATCGCCGTCGACTCCGACGGCGTCGGCTGCCCTGCCGGGACGAAGGTGATCGTCGACACGCTCGGAAGCGGCCAGATCACGTCGGGGGTCATCTCCATGTGGGCGCTCACCACAGGCAACACCGCGCGCGCCTACGACCCCGGCGACGTCGGCGTCGGGCGCGGCTTCAACCCGGCCCCGGTTGCTTCGTCGCAGCCCGTCACGCGCAGCCCGATGGACTGGAAGTTCAACTGCCTGCCCTCCAACGGCTGCCCGACCGGCAACCCCTCGATCATCCAAGCCCTCGTCACCGCGCAGGGCGGGACCGGCACGCCGGGCCCAGGGTGGACCGCTTGGTCGAGCGTGTACTCCTGCAGCCCCGCCGGGAACATCATCGTGCCGAAGGGCGACTGGTACATCGACTGTCCGAGTGGGCTCAGCACCGGTGCCAACATCACGTTCCGAGGCGGCAACATCGTGGCGGACAAGGGGCTCACCTTCTCCGGAAGCGGAACGTTGCGCGTGAACTGCGACGTGGCCACGGTCAGCGACAACTGCCCGCTGACCACCACGGCGACGTCGACGTTCTTCCTGCGCAGCGGCAACATCACCAAGTCGGGCAGCACGCACGTCTGGATGATGAGCACGTTCGTGTACCTCGCCAACGGGACCCTGAACCTGACCGGCAGCAGCGAGCTCGTGTGGACTGCCCCCCAAGACCCGACCTCGCCGTACTACCAGCTGCTGGTCTGGACCGAGAGCAGCGCACCGCTGGCGCTCAACGGCTCGTCCGACCTGAGCGTGCAAGGGATCTTGTTCGCGCCCAACGGCACGTTGACGCTCAGCGGCTCTGCCGCCACCGATGCGCTGCAGTCGCAGATGTGGATCCGCAAGGTCGCCCTGAGCGGCAGCAGCAACCTCACCTTGTCACCGCGAGCCGACCAGATCCTCGCCCTCGGCGGCGCTGGCTCCTCCCTCATCCGATGAGCCGCCAGAAAATACCTGCAAGACCGGTTCATGCGCCTGTACATCCGGTCCGATGAAGAGAGGTATGGCCTCGATACCAGCCCTCGCTCGTACGCGCACGGACACCCAGTGGCTCGCCAGCGGCGAGTCCCACCACCCGGACCCTCGCCAGGCGGGAGTCGACGCCGCGACCCAGGCCCTGACAGGCGATGACGCGAAGCTGCTCGTCGTCTTCGCGTCGGACGCGTACGACCTGACCCAGCTGCTCGGGGGTGTCGCCGGCGTCGCTCGCGATGTCCCCGTGATCGGCTGCT
>JBEEGB010000202.1:0-3912 GCA_041166585.1 Acidimicrobiaceae bacterium | reverse complement strand
GCACCGCCCGCGTCCACGGCCCCACCTCCGTCCCCCGGCCCGGTGCCGGCAGGCCCGCAGTGGGACACCGCGCGCGGCACGTACGTGCAGGCCGACCCGGTCACCGGGGTGTGGCACGCCTGGAACACCAGGACCAGCCAGTGGGAGCCCGTGCATTGACCCTCCGCCGCGGCGCGGGGTCAGCAGCGTCGCTCGTCCTGGTGCTCGGCGTGCTGGCCGCGTGCTCAGGGGGAAAGGCGAAGAGCGCGGCGTCCACGACCACCGCGGCAGACATCCAGAGCACCATCGGCATCTCCACCACCTCGCCGACCTCGTCGTCCACCACGACGACCCTTCCGAGCGGGTGCGACGCCGGGCCGCTCCCATCGTCGGCGATCCGCATCAGCAGAGCCGCGGGCGACTTCAACGGCGACGGCACACCCGACGCGCTGGTCGTGTACGGGACCGGCAACGACATCACACCCTCGCCGTACGTCGTGCGCGTCGAGCTCGGCCGCGACGCCGGCACGGTGGAGACGCCGATCGTGGACGCGGCGACCGATCCCAACCAGAACGTCAAGGCGCTCGGCAGCGCGGAGATCAGCGCGCGCGCGGGGCTCCCTGCTGACGGGTCAGGCACAGAGGCCTTCGTCGCCGTCGGCTCAGGCGCATCAACCTTCCTCGTCGGCATCTACCAGCTGACCGCTTGCCGTCTGGTGCGCCTGACCGGCAGCAGCGGCTTGACCCCCGCCGCGTTGCCCGTCGGCGGCACGGTCACCCATCTCTCCGGGCTGCGTTGCGACGGGATCGCTGGAGGCACGCGACTGGTGCGGGTCGCGGCGGAGAGCACCGACGGCGTCACCTACGACACCTCGGAGCAAGCCCTCGACGTGAGCGACGGCAAGCTCGTCCCGCCCGGTCCACCGGTGAAGGGCACGCTCAGCGTCAACGATCCGGCGCTCCCGCGCTTCGGCGGTCTCGACTGCGCCGGCGTGGACGCAGCCTGATCTCGCGTCAGCCGCGGTCGAGCACCGAGATCGACCGGATGCGGCGCTCGAGGTGGTGCTCCATCGCGCGCGTCGCGAGGTGCTCGACCTCGTCCGTCGCCGTGCCGACCGGCGTGGCCAGCGCCGCGCCGAGGCGACCGCCGAGGATGAGCTGGAGCAGCACGATCGCTTCAGGTCGCAGCGGCGTCCCTCGACGGTGCTGGCGGCACAGCACCCCGCCCTCTTCGAGGTCGAAGGACACGAGGTCGTCCTCGGTGCCACACGTGACACAACCGTCGACCATCGGCCGGAAGCCCTCCAGCGCGAGCAGCTTCCAGAAGAACGCCGGCACCACGAGGGGGTGGTCGTCGGCGGCCAGCGTCCTCAGCGCACCGAGGAGCAGCGCGTACAGCCGGGCGTTCGGCTCTCGCTCCTGGCTCATGTGATCGACGGACTCGAGCATGGCTGATGCCCGGGTGATGCGGTCGAGGTCGTCGCGGATCGCTCGGAAGTGGTCGATCGAGTCGACCTGGGTGATGGTGTCCAGCTCACGCCCCTCGTACAGCTGGAGCGCGACATGGCTCATTGGCTCAAGGCGGGAGCCGAACCGCGACCTCGTCTTGCGCACGCCCTTGGCCACGGCTCGCACCTTGCCGCGGCCCAGACCGAACAGCACCACGATGCGGTCGGCCTCACCCAGCTTGTAGGTGCGCAGGACGATCCCTTCGTCCCGGTAGAGCGCCACCCTCCTTGTCTACTCCTCGATGGCGCCGAATCGGCGGTCTCGACGCTGGAACTCCGCCACCGCCGCGAAGAGGTCGTCCCGGCGGAAGTCGGGCCACAGCACGTCGGTGAACACCAGCTCGCTGTACGCCAGCTCCCACAGGAGGAAGTTGGAGATGCGGAACTCGCCTGAGGTGCGGATCATCACATCCGGATCGGGCATGTCCGGGTCGTAGAGATGAGCACGGATCAGCTTCTCGGTGACCTTGTCGGGCGGCACGCGCGAGGCGACGATGGCCTTCACCGCATCGACGATCTCGGCCCGGCCTCCGTAGTTGAAGGCGATGGTGAACGTCATGCGCCGGTTGCCGCGCGTGAGCGCCTCGGACTCCTCGATGCGCTTGAGCACGCGACGCGGCACCCGCCAGTCGCGTCGCCCCGCGAACCGGATGCGCACGCCCCACTCGTTGAGCTGGTCGCGGTGGCGCATGAGGATGCCCTCGTTGAAGTTCATGAGGAAGCGGACCTCGTCGAGAGGTCGCCGCCAGTTCTCCGTCGAGAACGCGTAGACGGTGAACCAGCTCACGCCCAGCTCGAGCGCGCCCTCGACCGCGTCGAAGAGCGCCTCCTCGCCCGCGGCATGTCCCTCGGTGCGCTTCAGCCCGCGCTGCTTGGCCCATCGACCGTTGCCGTCCATCACCGCGGCGACGTGCGCAGGTACGCGGGAGGAGTCGATCCCGGGCAGATCTCGCGCCGTGCGAAAGCCCGGGAGGCGGTCCATTGGGCTGGAAACTAGCCCCTACCGGGTAGCCCGCCGTCGTGACGGCGCGACTGGAGGCACTGGGAAGGCGGTGGCCTTGGTTGGGCGTCGCGCTCGACGTCCAGAAGCGCTTCGGCGAGCTCCAGGGCGGCCAGATCGCAGCGTTCGTCACCCTGTCGCTGTTCCTGTCGCTCTTCCCGCTCATGCTCATGGCCACCGCCGTGCTCGGCTTCCTCGCCAGCGGAAAGGCAGACCTCGCAGGCGACATCGTGAACAAGCTCGGCGTCTCCGGCGAGGCGGCCAAGACCGTGCAGGACGCGATCGTTGCCGCGGAGCGCAGCCGCAAGAGCGCATCCGTCGTCGGCTTCCTCGGCCTCTTGTGGGCCTCGCTCGGTGTCGTGTCGTCGATGCAGGCTGCGATCGATCGCGCCTGGCAGGCCAAGGGAAGAGGCATGCGCGACAAGCTCTACGCGGTCGAGTGGCTGGTGGGCGCCGGCATCCTGATGGCCGCGTCGTTCGTGCTGACGGGCCTCGTGGTCGGCGTGCTGCCCGGGTGGGCGGCGCCGGTCGGCATCCTCGTGACGGTCGCGCTGAACGTCCTCCTCTTCTGGTGGACGTTCAAGATCCTCGGCCGCACCCACGTCGGCTGGCGCCCGCTCCTGCCGGGCGCGCTGCTCGCAGGCATCGGCCTCCAGGTGCTCACGACGTTCGGGGCCTACTACGTGCCTCGCGCCGTCGCGTCGTCGTCCGCGCTGTACGGGTCGATCGGCGTCGTGTTCGCGCTGCTCGCGTGGCTGTTCTTCTTCGGCCGGCTCGTGGTCTACGCCTCGGTGCTCAACGTCGTGCTCTACGAGCGCAAGGCCGGCACCGTCACCGTCGACGTCGAGGTGCCGCGGGTGCCAGGCGAGGTCCCGACCGGTGCCGACCGCTCCGGCGTCGTGTCGGAAACGGTGCCAGCTCCCACGTAGCCACAGTGGGTCCGGCGCCGTCCGTTCCCTGGCGGCGCATCATCGCGCCCACTGTCACACGCGGCCGCGAAGATGGTGCGCATGGACGCCGGGGCGGAGCTCGAGCGGGTCGTCGCCGCGCTGCCCGGCGGCGGTGAAGCGCGGGAGGGCCAACGACAGATGACCCTGGCCGTGGAACGGGCCATCCTCGAAGGCCATCACCTCGCCGTGCAGGCCGGGACCGGCACGGGAAAGGGGCTGGCCTACCTCGTGCCGGTCATCCTCACGGGCAAGAAGACCGTGGTCGCCACCGCCACCAAGGCCCTCCAGGACCAGCTCGTCACGAAGGACCTGCCGTTCCTCGCGGAGCACCTCGAGCGCCCGTTCACGTTCACGTCGCTGAAGGGCCGATCCAACTACCTGTGCCTCCAGCGCGCCCGTGAGGTCGTGGCCGCCGACGAGCAGCTCGGCTTCGACGGGCTCGCGGAGGGCGCGAGCCGCCAAGAGGTGCTCAAGC
>JBEEGB010000201.1:0-2694 GCA_041166585.1 Acidimicrobiaceae bacterium | reverse complement strand
GCGTCGGGGCTCCCCCTGCTCGACCTGGTGCAGGAGGGCAACCTCGGGCTCATGCACGCCGTCGAGAAGTTCGACTGGCGCAAGGGCTTCAAGTTCTCGACCTACGCGACGTGGTGGATCCGTCAGGCCATCACCCGCGGCATCGCCAACACCGGCCGCACGATCCGCCTCCCGGTGCACGCCGGCGACCTGGTGTCCCAGGTGGCCAAGGGCGCAGCCCGCCTCGAAGGCCTGCTCGGCCGCAAGCCGACGATCGCCGAGATCGCGGAGGAGTGCGGCATCACCCCTGCGGTCGTCGCCGACGTCGCCACCTGGAACCGCGAGCCCGTCAGCCTGTCGATGACCATCGGCGAGGACGGCGACACCGAGCTGTCTGACCGGGTCGGCGATCCCAACGCGCTCTCACCGATCGACGCCGCCGTGTCGGCGACGATGGGCGGCGAGGTCGAGCGCCTGCTCGGCTACCTCGACGAGCGCGAGCGCGAGATCCTGCGCCTGCGCTTCGGTCTCGATCGTGGCGAGCCCCGCACGCTCGAAGAGATCGGTGAGCGCTTCTGCCTCACCCGTGAGCGGATCCGCCAGATCGAGTCGAAGGCGATGTCGAAGCTTCGCCATCCCTCGGTCGAGGCCGACTTCCGCGAGCTCGTCGCCGGCTAGCTACTCGACCTCGGGGTCGGCGAGCAGATCGCCGGCAGCCGCCAGCGCAGCCGCAAGGCCGGCGGCGCGAGCAACGACAGCAGCGAGGTAGTGCTCCGCGGTCGCGCCCTGCCCGGTGAGCGGCGGCGGACCGAGCGAGCGCAGCAGCGCGCTGGGATCGCCCACCGGCGTGATCTCCTCCGCGGGCGGAGGCTCCGGCGTCGCCCGCCACAGCTCCGACGGACGGGGCTGGCGATCCGACGGCTTGCGCCCCTGGTTCCTCGACCGCCGCGGCGCGTTGCGCTGTGGCTCGCTCATGCCGTGCCTCCGTGGGGGCGCTGCCCCCACACCCCAGCGCAGCCGGCTCCCTGGCGGTCGCGCGGCTGCGGCGTCATTCGCCCGCGGCGCGTGCTCATGCCGCGGCCTCTTGGTCGCCGCGGTCAGCAGGTGAGTCGGTGAGGACGCTGTCGGTGCGCAGGCCGAGCGCCACCCGCAGCTGCTGGGTGTCGAGATCGGCGAGCGAGCTGGACTTCGGAAGGACGAGGTCGGCGATGTGGCGCTTGCCCGCGACGACCTCTTCCACGCGCTCGTCGACGGTGCCCGGGCACACGAGGCGGTGCGAGACCACGGTTCGGGTCTGGCCGATGCGCCACGCGCGGTCGCGGGCCTGATCCTCGACCGCCGGGTTCCACCAGCGGTCGTAGAGCACGACGTGGCTTGCCGCGGTGAGGTTGAGTCCCGTGCCGCCGGCCTTGAGCGAGAGCACGAGAGCACCGGGACCTTCGCCGCTCTGGAACTCGGCGACGAGCTTGTCTCGCGCGCCGCGGGCCAAGCCGCCGTGGTAGCACGCGACCGGTACGCCGGTGACCTCGGTGAGGTGGTCGGCCAAGCGCTTGCCCCACTCCGCGAAGTGGGTGAACACGAGGACGCGCTCGCCGGCGGCGAACACCGACTCGACGATCTCCTCGAGCCGGGCCAGCTTGCCGGAGCGACCCGGAAGCGGCCGGCCGTCGTCTTCGTACGCGGCGGGATGGTTGCAGATCTGCTTCAGCGCGGTGATGGCCGCGAGGATCGCTCCCTTGCGCGGCTCTTCCGCTCCCTCGCCACCGGCCTCGGCCACGAGGCGGTCGAGCACGGCCTGGTAGAGGCCGATCTGCTCGGGCGTCATCGTGCAGTGGTCGAGCTCGTCGATGCGTTCGGGCAGCTCGGCCGCGACCACGGGCTCGCTCTTGGTGCGACGGAACACGAGGATGCCGTTGAGGGCCCGCAGCGCGTGCTCGGCGCCTTGCCGCGCATCCCCGCTCTCGGCGGAGAGCTTCGAGATGAACGCCGGCCGCGGGCCGACGAGACCAGGGTTGGTGAAGTCGAGGAGGGCCCAGAGATCGCCGAGACCGTTCTCGATCGGGGTGCCCGTGAGCGCGAGGCGAACCCGGGCCGGGATGCGACGGAGCTCCTGAGCGGTCTCGCTCGACGGGTTCTTGATGGCCTGGGCCTCGTCGAGGATCACCTGCTGCCACGACAGCTCCGAGAGCGCCTCGACGTCTCGCACCGCGGTGCCGTAGGTGGTGATGACCACATCGGCGCCGGCGACCTCGGCGGCGAGCTCGTCGGCTGACGCACGGGAGGCGCCGTGGTGCACGACCACCCGCAGGCCGGGCGTGAACCGGGCCGCTTCTGCCGCCCAGTTGCCGACCACCGCCGGCGGCGCGATCACCAGCGCCGGTCCGGCGCCGACGCTGCCCGCCAGGTGGGCGAGCATCGTCGGTGTCTTGCCGAGACCCATGTCGAGGGCCAGGATCCCGCCGAGCCCGACAGAGTCGAGGAACCGCAGCCAGGCGAGCGCCTCGCCCTGGTAGCTGCGCAGCTCGCCGACGAACCCGTCCGGCGAGGTGATCGGCTCGGCCGAGACGGTGTCGGCCTTCGCCAGGAGGTCGGCGGCCCAGCCGCTGCCCCCGACGCTGACACCACCGCTCAGCGGCGAGCCTTCGAGCCCGATGGCGTGACGCAGCACCTCCGCCCCGGTGAGCTGGGTGCGGTTGGCCCGGTCGGCCAGTGCCG
>JBEEGB010000200.1:0-2617 GCA_041166585.1 Acidimicrobiaceae bacterium | reverse complement strand
GCGGCGATGCCCATGGTCGCAGCGCTCTGCGCGATGAGCGCGGGCCCCCGCGTGTACACGGGCACGATGGCCGTGCCCAAGCGCAGCGACGGCGCCCACTGCGACGCGAGCAGCAGCGGGGTGAAGGCATCGATGCCGTCGACCTCCGCCGACCAGACGTCGGTGTAGCCAAGGTCTGGGAGCTCCTCGATCCACGCACGCTGCTCGAGCAGCGACGCGCCGGTGAGCGGGATCGTGATCCCGTAGCGCTGCGTCGTCACGTCTGTGCCTCCTTCTGGGGGAACTCGCGGCTGATCTGCTCGACGTCCTCCTGGCGCCAGAAGCGCACGATGCAGGACTGGCTCGCGGTGGCGAGCAGCGTGCCATCCTCCGCCCACAGGTGCACAAGTCCGTGGCCGAACCCGTTGTGCACCGCGTGCACCTGGACGTCGAGCAGCACCCACTCCGTGGGCACCAGCCGGCAGACGCGCAGCGTGTTGTCGAGGCTGTTGCCGCCGGCCATCGCTCCGAGCGCCTGGCCGACGCCCCATGGCACGTAGTCGCCGAGGATCGCGAGCGCGGCGGCTGACATGTCGAGCACGTCGGGCATGCGAGCCCAGAGCGCGCTACGACCGGTGCCTGGCGTGCCGTCGAGCTCGGGGAAGTCGCGCCCGAGCGCCATGCGCACGTCGAGGCGCTGCATGAGCGAGTCCTCATGGTGGTGCCGGTAGCCGCGGGGAGGCGAGACACCGGGCGGCGGCACGTCGGGCATCTGCTCCCACTGGCCGACCTGGTCGAGCGAGCGCTCGCCGAGTGCCGCGTTGACCGTGAGGATCTCCCGGTCCACGACGCGCCCTACGGCGCGGGCCTGGGTGGTGTGGCGTCCGTGCACCGCGATCGTGACGTCGATGTCCATCATCTCGGGCGGCCGGGCGTAGGACAGGTACTGCGCCGTCGCCCAGATCACCGGTCGCTCCGTGGTGCGCTCCAGTGCCTCGATCGCGGCGCCGAGCCCGCAGCCGCCGAACAGGAAGTTGCCGCCCGTCGACACGCCGGGCACGACGGGCAGCACCCAGCGGTGCGGGTTGTGGGTGGGCTCGAGGCCGAGGAACTGCCGTGCATCCATGTGGCCGGGCAACCTAGTGGGCAGGGATGACCCTTCTTGAGGCCGAACGTAGAGGCATGCCTGACACTCCATGGCTCGGTGACGCCTGCTCGCTCGTCGATGCCTTCCGCGCCGGTGAGCGCTCCCCCGCCGAAGAGCTCGAGGCTTGCCTCGACGCCATCGACGCGAGCGAGCTCAACGCCTTCTCGTTCCTCGACGCGGACGGCGCGCGCCGCCGCGCCGCGGCGGCCGACACCTCGCTGCCGTTCGGCGGTGTGCCGATCGCGGTCAAGGAGCTCGACTACGTGGAGGGCTGGCCCTCGACCGAGGCCTCGCTCGTGTTCAAGGACCGCATCGCCGACCACGACTCGACGATGACCACGCGTCTCAAGGCGGGCGGCTCGAACCTGTTCGGGCTCACGACCGCCAGCGAGTTCGGTGGGCTCAACGTGAGCTGCACGAAGCTGAACGGCGTCACCGGCAACCCGTGGAAGCCGTCGCAGACCACGGGCGGATCATCGGCCGGCTCCGCGGCCGCGGTAGCCGGCGGCCTCGCACCCATCGCCACCGGCGGCGACGGCGGCGGCTCGATCCGCATCCCCGCCGGCTTCACCGGACTGTTCGGCATGAAGGGCACCGCGGGACGCATCCCTCGGGGCCCGAAGATGTACGTCGGACCGCTGACCGTCCTGCTCGGCTGCCTCGCCCGTTCGGTGCGCGACGCCGCACGCTGGTACGACGTGTGCGCCGGCTACGACAGCCGCGATCCCTACTCGCTGCCAGCCATCGAGGGTTGGGAGCGCTCGCTCGGATCGAACATCGATGCGCTGCGCGGCAAGCGGGCGGTGCTGGCGCCGACGCTCGGCTCGGCGATCGTGCGGCCCGAGGTCGAGGCCGTCGTGCGCGAGGCCGCCGAGCAGCTGGCGGCCGCGGCCGGCCTCGAGCTGGTCGACGCGCCGGTCAAGCTGCCGGGCGTCGCGATGGAGTGGGCGATGACCAACCTCGCCACGCTGCGCGCCGACCTCGAGGGCCTGTGGCCGGCCTGCAAGGACGACCTGAGCCCGGAGATCGCGTTCGGCATGGAGTTCGCGGAGCACGTCGTGAACCTCGAGACGATGTCGAAGGTCGAGGTGTCCCGCATGGCGGCCAACGAGGCGATGGCCGACGTGTTCGACTCGGTCGACTTCGTGCTGTGCGCCACGAACCCCGACGTCGCCTATCCCGCGGAGGTCACGCTCAACACTCGCGTCGGCGACGTGCAGGTCGGCCCGGAGAACAACGGCGCCCTCACGATCCCAGCCAACATCGCCGGCAACCCGGCGTGCTCGATCCCGGCCGGGCTCGTCGACGGGCTCCCCGTCGGCCTCCAGGTCATGGCCCGCCACCATGAGGACGCGTTGCTGCTCGACCTCGCGCTCGTTGCCGAGCGGTCACGCCCGTGGCCACTCGTGGCACCCGGCGCACCAGTCTGAGAGGATGACGGCGCCTGGGGGAGGCGCCTGCCGGTGGGGTCACACCTGGTCTAGAGGGGGA